>JALYWQ010000004.1 GCA_030852625.1 Actinomycetota bacterium | reverse complement strand
GGCTCGCCCGAGGGCGGGGCGGCGTCGGCGAGGGACGGGGCAGCCTCGTCCGGCGGGGTGGCGTCGTCGGGCGATGACGGTTCGCGGGGCGGCTCCATCGGGCTCCTTGTCCTCTCGCCGTCGGGAGGCCCACCACTCCCGACGAGCACGGTAGCTCTGGTGGCGGCCGCGATCGTGTCTGCGAGGATGCCGCCGTGATCCTGATCGACGCCGCCGGCCTGCGCATGGAGCGACCGGGGCGACCCCTGTTCGACGACCTGTCGGTCACCGTGTCGAGCGGCGACCGGCTCGGGGTCGTGGGGATCAACGGGGGCGGCAAGTCGACCCTCCTCCAGGTGCTGGGTGGCGCGCGGGAGCCGGAAGCCGGAGTGGTGCGCCGCGGGCGCGGCGTCCGGGTGGCCGCCCTCGACCAGGACCGGCCCCTTCCCGCCGGCACCGTGGCCGACGTGGTCGGCGGTGGGTGGGAGGGCGCCTCCGTGCTCGATCGCCTCGGCATGGGCGGCGCCCTCGACGCCGACGTCACCACGTTGTCGGGCGGTCAGGCCAAGCGGGTGGCCCTGGCCCGGGCCCTCGTGGAGGTCGGCGGTCCGGGCGGCGAGCCGGGGGAGGAGGACCTGCTCATCCTCGACGAGCCGACCAACCACCTCGACCTCGACGCCATCACCTGGCTCGAGGAGTGGCTGGCCCGGTTCCCCGGCGGGCTCGTCCTCGTCACCCACGACCGCCACGTGCTCGACCGGGTGACCACCAGCGTGCTCGAGCTCGACCGGGGTCGGTCCTACGTGCACGTCGGCGGCTACCAGAGCTGGCTCGACAGCCGGGAGGAGCGGGCGGGGCAGTCGGCGGTGGCCGAGCAGCGCCGTCGCAACCTGGCCCGGGCCGAGCTGGCCTGGCTGCGACGGGGTGCACCGGCGCGCACCCGGAAGCCCCAAGCCCGCATCGAGGCCGCCACCGCCATCGTCGAGGGACGGCCCGAGGCGCCGGCCCGCCGGGGCGACCTGCCTCTCCACGTCGACACCCCCCGCCTCGGCGATCAGGTCGTGGAGCTCCACGGCGTGAGCGACGGCTACGGCGAGCGGACCCTGTTCCGCGGCCTCGACCTGGCCCTCGACCCCCGTGAGCGGCTCGGCATCGTCGGGCCGAACGGGGCCGGCAAGTCCACCCTGCTCGACGTGCTGGCCGGACGCCGGCCGCCGCGCGAGGGCCGAGTGGTGCACGGGTCGACGGTGCGCGTGGCGGTGTACGACCAGAAGGGGATGGACCTCGATCCGTCGACTCGGGTGCGGGAGGCCATCGCGGGGCCCAACCGGCAACCCGACTGGACCGATGCCCGGCTGCTCGAGGCCTTCTGGTTCGACGACGACGCGCAGTGGGCGCCGATCAGCCTGCTGTCGGGCGGGGAGCGCCGCCGGGTGCAGCTGCTGCTGCTCCTGGCCCAGAAGCCCAACGTCCTCCTCCTCGACGAGCCGACCAACGACCTCGACCTCGACACCCTCCGGGCGCTGGAGGACTTCCTCGACGAGTGGCCCGGCGCGCTGGTGGTCGTGAGCCACGACCGGGCCTTCCTCGAGCGGACGGTGGCCGACGTCCTCGTGCTCGACGGCCAGGGCTTCGCCGGACGCCGGCCCGGCGGCTACGCGGCGTGGGACGCCGAGCGCCGCGCCACCACCGGCGGGCGCAGTGCCAAGTCGGTGACGGGATCGGCGCCGGACGCGGCACCCAGGCCCGGCCGGACGTCCGCGTCGAAGCCGGGCGGAGGTTCGTCGGCGCGGACGCCGAGCACGCTTCGACGGATGCTGAAGGACGCCGAGAAGGAGCTGGCCAAGCTCGACAAGCAGCGAGCCACGCTCGAAGCGTCCGTGCACGAGGTCGCCGCATCGGGCGACCACGAGGCCTTGGCCCAGCTGGGCGCCCAGCTGTCGGACCTGCAGGCGGCGGTCGCCGAGGTGGAGGAGCGGTGGCTGGCCCTCGGCGAGGAGCTCGAAGCTCGCTGAGGCTCCGGCCCGATCAGTCGGGGCTGGGTCGGTTGCGGAACCGCCGGACCCAGCCGGTGCCGGTGTCCTTGGCCTTGCTGGCCTGCTCCTTGGCCTTGTCGAGGAGGTGCTCGGCCCAGGCGAACTCGGTGGCGAGCACGGCCAGGCCGGCGATGATCACGAGCAGACCGGGGCCGGGGAGCACGAGCATGGCGCAACCGGCGAGCACCAGGGCCAGCCCCACCACGAACACCGCGATGCGCTTGCCGCTCTTCAGGATCACGCGCATCCAGTCGCGCGGGGAGTGCCAATCCATGGGCCGGGATCGTAGGGGAGTGGTGGGCCCCGGAGGTGTCGTCGTTACGCTGACGGCATGGTCGACACCAGCACCACCACCGAGGTCACCGTGCTCACGGTCACGCCCGAGGCCATCGCCCGGATCCTCGAGCTCCGCAACGCCGAGGAGGCGCCCGACCAGCTCGCCCTCCGTGTGGAGATCACCGGCACCAACGGGGTGGAGTACGCCTACGACCTCACCTTTGACCCCATCGCCGAGGCCACCGAGGCCGACGCCCGGTACCAGCAGGGCGACCTCCCGGTGATCGTGCCGGTCGGCAGCATCGAGCAGCTCCAGGGTGCGACCCTCGATGTCCCCGCCGGCGGCGGCCCGGGCCTCGTCCTCCGCAACCCGAACCGCCCCGATCCGCTGTCGGGCAAGCACCTCGAGCTCACCGGCGACATCGCCGAGAAGGTGCAGCAGCTCCTCACCCAGCAGATCAACCCCGGCCTGGCGTCCCACGGCGGCTTCGCCGAGCTGAAGGGCGTGGAGGACACGGTGGTCTACGTCACCATGGGCGGCGGCTGCCAGGGCTGCGCGGTCTCGGCCATGACCTTGCGCGACGGCATCGCCCGCTCGATCAAGGACGCCATCCCCGAGGTCACCGACGTGATCGACACCACCGACCACGAGGCCGGCGAGAACCCCTTCTACACCTAGCCGCTACAGGCGGTGCTGCGACCGGGCGAGGGCTCGCTCGGTCTGAGCGAGGATGCCGTCGGGGTCGAGGCCGTAGGTGGCGAGGATCTGGTCGGGCGCACCGTGGGGCAGGAACTCCGACGGGAGCCCGAGGATCAGCACCGGGGGTGCCTCGCGGGTGTCGGACAGGCCGGCGATGGCGTCCTGGATCTGCATGCCGACGCCCCCCACCCGGATGCCGTCCTCCACCGTGACCACCAACCGGTGGGCCGCTGCGTCGCGCAGCATGGCCTCGTCGAGCGGCTTCACGCACCGCACGTCCCACACCGTGGCGCCGAGGGCCGGTGCGACCGCCTCGCAGGCCTCGAGCATCTTGCCGACGGCGAGGAAGCACACGTCGCGCGACTCGGACCCCTCGACGGCCCGGCGGGCCTGGAACCCCGATCCCACCTCGTGGGCTTCGGTGACCCGTGCCGCGGTGCGGGGGAACCGGATGGCCGACGGACCGTCGGTGATCGTGAGGCAGGTCTCCAGCATGACCTCGAGCTCCCGTGCCGACGACGGCGCGAACACGGTCATGCCCGGCACCTTCGTGAGCAGGGCCAGGTCGAGCGCTCCGTGCGCTGAGGGCCCGTCGGGCCCGGTGACGCCAGCCCGGTCGACGGCGAAGATCACCGGCTGCTGGTGCAGCGCCACGTCGTAGACGATCTGGTCGAAGGCCCGGGTGAGGAACGGCGAGTAGATGGCGCACACCGGTCGCATGCCCACCATGGCCATGCCGGCGGCGGCGGTGACGGCGTGCTGCTCGGCGATCCCCACGTCGAGGAATCGGTCGGGGAACTTCTCGGCGAAGGGCAGGAGCCCGGTGGAGCCCGGCATGGCGGCGGTGATGGCGATCACCCGCTCGTCGAGGTCGCCGAGCTGCACGAGGGCGTCGGAGAACGTGGCGGTGTAGGACGGCCCGCCCTTCGAGGTGGGCTGCCCGGTCTCGGGGTCGAACACGCCCGTGTCGTGGAGGACCTTCTCGTCGTCGGCGAGCGCCGGCGCGTAGCCGCGGCCCTTCTGGGTGAGGGTGTGCACGACGATGGGGCCGTCCCACTCGGCGGCGTTGCGCAGCATCGTCTCGAGCTTCTCGATGTCGTGGCCGTCGATGGGGCCCACGTAGCGCACGCCGAGCTGCTCGAAGAACGGCACCGGCTCCCACATCTCGCGGATGGCGGCCTCGGCCGACTCCAACCCCCGGTGCATGCGCTCGCCTAGTGGCATGGACTCGAACAGCCGGTCGAGGCGGGCCCGGTTTCGCACCCAGCGAGGGTCGGACCGCAGGCGGGTGAGCGACTCCGAGAGCTTCGACGAGGTGGGGGCGTAGGAGCGGCCGTTGTCGTTCAGGATCACGACGCAGCGTCGACCCGTGACGCCGAGGTTGTTGAGGCCCTCGAAGGCCATGCCGCCGGTCATCGAGCCGTCGCCGATCACCGCCACGACCCGGCGGTCGTCGATCCCCTTCGTGTGCAGCCCGGTGGCGATGCCGTGGGCGTAGGAGAGGATCGTGGACGCGTGGCTGTTCTCCACCCAGTCGTGGGCCGACTCCTGCCGGGACGGGTAGCCCGAGAGGCCGCCGCCCTGGCGGAGGGCGGTGAAGGCGTCCTGACGTCCGGTGACGATCTTGTGGACGTAGGCCTGGTGGCCGGTGTCCCAGAGCACGATGTCGTCGGGCGAGTCGAACACCCGGTGCACGGCGAGGGTGAGCTCGACGACGCCGAGGTTCGATCCCAGGTGGCCTCCGGTGCCGGACACCGCTTGCACGATGAACTGGCGGATCTCCGTGGCCAGCGCATCCAGCTCGGGGTACGTCAGGTTGCGGAGATCGGCCGGAGAATGGATCGACTCGAGGAGCATGGGTGCAGTGCGCTCCGAACGGCGGGGCGGTCCGGCGGGCGTGGCCGGGTCTGGGGATCCCACGGTAGCGCCGGGCCCCTCGACGCCACCACGCAGGCCCTGCTGCGCCGCCGGGTGACGGTCCGGAGCTCCGGTAGCGTGGCCCGGTGGCCGGACTCGACGATGCCCGCTCGAAGGGGGAGCGCGCCGTCGACGCCGTGCGGGTCAACCTGGCCGAGAAGGCCGCCGA
>JALYWQ010000002.1 GCA_030852625.1 Actinomycetota bacterium | reverse complement strand
GATCCGCTCCTCGAGCGCGGCCCGACGGAACCGCCGGCGGACGAGGTTCATGGCCACCTGCCGAACCCAGCCGGTGGGGGACTCCATGCGAGACACGCGATCCCAGCGCTCAAGGGCTCGGGCGAAGGCCTCGGACACGATGTCCTGGGCGAGCTCCACCCGGCCGGTGGCCAGGGTGACAGCGGCCAGCAACCGACCGTGCTCGACCCGGTACCACCCCTCGAAGTCATCACCGGCTTGGCTCACGGCGCTCATCATCCCCCTGAAGTCACGAGGACGCCGGAAGGCGTAGTCCGCTGTCGACCAGCGCTACGTATCCGGTGCCAATGCCGTCAACGCCGCCTCTCGCTGAGACCGCGGCGCCGGCGACCTGACGGCGTCAGGGTCAGCGGCGACGGGTGCTGGTGGTGCCGTTGCGGTTGGACGTCCGCAACGCGGCCATGAGCTCCAGGTGGTCGCGGCGCCGGGCCACCTCGCGGGTGCGCTCCTCCTTGATGAGGACCGTGAGCCACTGGGCGAAGAGCGTCACCGCACCGATGATCGACAGGGCCAAGCCGAGCAGGCCGCCGGAGATGAGGTAGGGCAGCTGCTCCTCGATGTGGGTGGAGCGGGCCGCGCCGATCCAACCGAGGAGGATCGCCGAGAGTCCGAGCGTCATCAGCACCGAGCTGATGATCAGGAGCGCGTTCCGGTTGGCCAGCAGGCCTTTGCGAGACTGCTTGGCCAGCTCCGTGCCGCCCGCCTCGAGCCGCTCCTCGCGGTCCTCGACCGGCACGCCGCCGGCGAGGACGTCGAACCGGTCCTCCTGCACGTCTTGCGAACTCATGGCAGATCTCCCATCAGGCAGTCGTTGGCCTCGTCGAGACCCAAGAGTGCACGGGCGGCGGCCGCGATGCGGGCGCCGATGAACGGCTGGACCAGGAGGGCCAGGGCCACCAGGCCGGCGATGCCCTCGCCGGTGGGGAACTCACTGGCCGGAGCGTCACCCGAGGACGCCACCGGCCGGCCCGACGACGGGGCCGACGGCGGGAGGGCGAAGCCACCGTCGCCGAAGGTGGGCGAGGAGACCGAGCCGGTGGGGGCGGTGGGGGTGAACTCCGGGATGTCGGCTTCGAACCCAGGGCGGGCGGCCAGGGCCACCTGGGCCCGACCGAACTCCAGCGCGACCACGTGGTGGGTCTTGAGGAGCTGGAAGATGTCCTCGACGCCGGGCACACCCGGGATCGGAGCCTCGATCGGCGGCAAGCTGTTGATCAGGTCGGTGAGGCCGGGCAGGTTGTCGGACGACAGGTCGAGGTCGACCCGCAGGCCGCCCGAGCTGAGCTGGCCTTCGTTGCCGGCCGACAGCTCCATCGGACCGAGCAGCGTGATGTTGACGCCGGCCGCCTTCAGCGCCTCGTTGAGCGCCGAGCTGAGCATGGCCACCACGCCGCTGAGCGGATCACCGGGCTTCGGAGCGCCGAGGTGGATGCCGTCGGCATCGATGGTGATCGGTGTGCCGGCCAGGTTGGCGTTCACGAGGGTGGTGCCGCCGGTGAACTCCGTGGTCTCCCCGTCGGACGTGGCGGTGAGGTCGGTAACGAGCGAGTCGATCGTGACCAGGCCGAGGATGTTGACGTCGGCCAGCTCGTTGCGGGCCCGCACCGTGACGGTGGACTGGTCGTCGGAGGTCGACGTGGTGGCGGTGGCGGTGACCGACCCGATGTGGATCAGCGGTGAGCCGTTGACGCCCGGGAAGGTGGCCTCGGCCGACGCCGTCGTCGGTTCGACCGCGACCCGGGCGTCGAGGCCGGGTCCCGGTGAGGCCGACGCGGTCGGCGCGCCGCTCGACGAGTTGGCCGTGACCCGGAACGGGTACGCCGGGATCACGCCGGCGGGGATGTCGGGGCTCAGGAGCGACAGCACCGCGCCGGGGTTGGCGATCACGTCGCCGGGGTCGGCCACCGACGCCCGGGCGAAGGTGGAGGGACCGCTGGCGATGGTGGCAAGGGCATCAGGGACGCCGATGTCGGCCAGCGAGGGGATGGGCAGCAGGCCCTCCGGGGCGTAGAACAGGTGGAACCCGGACGCCGCCGCTCGGCCCTGGTAGCCGCCGAGGGCTTGGGCCTGCACCGGTCGATCGCCCCCGGCGTCCTGCGCACGCGCTGCGCCGGACGGCCCGAGGAACACCGCGGCGACGAACACCAGCAACCCGGCGTGGGCGGCCGTGCGCAGGCGCTTCCGGGGTCGGGTGCTCACGGAGCAACCACCAGTTCGCGGGTGATGTCAGGATCGTCCGAACGGTCGGGCACCGGGTCGGTGCGCGAACCGCGCCGGGTGGCCGGGGCCGTCGTGTCACGCCGGAACAGGTCGTTGATGACGCCGACCAGGCCGTTGGGCTGACGACCGAGGCTGATGGCCGCTGCCGCGATGCCGATGAAGATCAGACCCGACAGGTCGTCGAAGGTGGCCTGGGCGTAGCCGAGGCCGGCGAACAGGGCGCCGGCGGTGAGGGCCCCGGAGGCGGTGGTGATGCCCCCGACGAACGCGAACAGCAGCAGCACGAGGCTGTTGACGGGGTCGAACTGGCTGCCCTGCACGGCGCCGGACAGGCCACCGAACAGCGCCCCCGAGCAGCCGGCGATGAAGGCCGAGAGCCCGAAGACGATGAGCTTGGTGGTGCGCACGCGCATGCCGAGGGTGGCACCGGCCAGCTCGCTGTCGCGAACGGCGGTGAGTTGTCGCCCGAACCAGCTCCGCCGGACGACCCCCAGCAGCACGGCGAGGACCACGAACACCACCGCGGACCATACGGCGAAGTCGGGTTCGGGCCCGGTATCCCAACCGAGCACGTTGGGCCGGTCGACGGTGAGGCCGACCAGGCCGAACACGCGGGGGTCGCCGAGGATCGCCTCCCGCCCCACGAGGGCGATGCCGAAGGTGCTGAGGGCCAGGTGGAGGCCTCGCAGCCGCACCGCCGGCACGGCCACGATGATCCCGACCGCAGCCGAGATGAGGCCGCCGGCGAGCATGCCCCACACGCTGCCGCCGCCGAAGGTCTTGCCGGTGACGAACGCGCCCAGGCCCACGAACAGGTACTGGGTGAGCGACACCTGACCGGACAGGCCGGTGAGCGCGACGAGCGACAGGGCCATCGTGCCGACCACGAGGCCCTGGGCCACGTAGTGCTCGGTCTCGCCGGACACGAAGGCCATCAGCAGCGCCACGCCACCGATGAGGGCGGCCCCGGCGAGCAGCGACGAGCGGAGAGAGGGCACCGCTGGCTGGTCGCGGCCGACGACGCGGCCCGCCGACAGGCGGAAGGACGGCACGAGCAGGACGGCCACGATGAGGAAGATGCCGGGGATGGCCAGCTGGACCCGGTCGAAGACCTGCCCGTCGGGCCACAGCCAGCTCACGTTGGTGAGCTCCTGGCACAGGCCGAGGAGCAGGGCGCCGACGAAGGTCATCGGGAGGTTGGTGAGCCGGCCGATCATCGCCGCGCCGTAGGCGTTGAGCACCAACAGGGTGAGGACGATGGCGTTGAGGTTCTGGCCGCCGGCGAAGAGCACCCCACCGAGGGCAGCGAGGGAGAACCCGATCATCCAGCTGCACCGGGCCACGAGCACGGAGCGCACACCGTTGAGGCCGGCCAGCTCGCGGTCGTCGACCACCGCTCGCATGCGGGCCCCGAGCGGGGTTCGGAACAGGAGGAAGCGCAGCCCGAAGGCCACCAGTACGGCGACCACCACCTGGGCCATGCGGTCGTAGCTGATCGGCACGTCGGCGACGACGATGCGTCGTTCGCCGAACAGGCCGGGGGCGAAGCGGGCCTCCCCCGGATCGAACACCCGCTGCGCGATGCCGAGCAGGCCCACGGTGAGGGCCACGGTGACCACGAGTGACGTGGCGAAGTCGGCTCCCTGGAACCGTCGGAGCAATCGCTCGGCGAGGAGCCCGGCGATGGGCGCGCCGACGACCACCACGAGGGCGATGGCGAGCGGGGTCGGCCACCCGTGGACGACCCGCAGCTCGAAGTAGAAGAAGGCCGCCAGCATCCCCACCGCGCCATGGGCGAAGTTGAAGACACCCGTGACGGTGTAGGTGAGCACCAGGCCCATTGCCGCGATGGCGTAGATGCACCCGAGCATCAAGCCGAACAGCGTGAACTGGAAGAGCTCGGTCACTCGCCCCCACCCAGGTAGGCGGCTCGCACCGCGTCGTCGGCGCCCTGGCTCGGGCCGGAGTAGGTGACCACGCCGTGGGCCATCACGATGGCGGTGTCCGCGTAGCGGAGGCCGATGGTGGCGAACTGCTCGACGAGCAGCACCGACACGCCCTGGGCCGCCACCGCGGCGACGGCGTCGTAGAGCTGGCCGACCACGAGCGGGGCCAGGCCCATCGAGAGCTCGTCGATGAGGAGCACGGTGGGGTCGGTGCCGAGGCCCCGGGCCAAGGCGAGCATCTGGCGCTCACCACCGGAGAGGGTGCCGGCCAGCTGCGACTGCCGCTCCTTCAGGCGCGGGAACAGCGTGAAGGTGACCTCGAGCAGGCGGTCGGTGGCCGCACCGTTCGAGGCCGCCACGATCAGGTTGTCGGCCACGCTGAGGTTCGGGAACACCGAACGGCCCTCCCGCACGTGGCAGACGCCGGCCCGGGCCAGCTCGTCGGGCGCGGCGCCGTTGACGTGCTTCCCGCACACGTGCCGGCAGCCCGAGCTCGGCGTGAGCAACCCGCTCATCACCCCGAGGGTGGTGGTCTTGCCGGCGCCGTTGGGACCGAGGAGCGCAGTGAGCTCGCCGCGCCGGACCGCGATGTCGACCCCGTGGAGCACCTCGATGCGCCCGTAGCCGGCTCGCACGCCGTGCAGCGAGAGGGGCGCGTCGGCCACCACCGCCGCTTCGTCCGCCACGAGACGGGGCATCAGCAGAGGAAGCCCTGGCTGGGCGTCAGGCGGACCCACTTCCCGCCCTTCACCTGCATCCCGACGAAGCAGCCGTTGTTGCGCTTGCCGCCGAGGTTGATCCGGCCGAAGAACCCGTCGGCGTCGAACTCGGTCAACGTCTTCAGTTGGGCGATGAGCGCCTCCCGGGAGATCGGGCCGGGGAGGTCCTCGAGGGCCTCGAAGAACGCCTTGGCCGCCACCCACGACTCGGCCGCGAAGGTGTCGCGCACGTCGCCCGGTGCCACCCGGCCCATCCACTCGATGAAGGTCTTCTGCTCGGGCACCGAGCCGCCGTCCTCGTCGGGGAGGGTGCGGATCCAGCTCGAGGAGCCTTCGGCGCCCGGGCCGGCCAGCTCGATGAACTTGGTGCCGTAGGCGGTGAGGTACTCCTTGAACTTCATCTGATGGCCGGTGGCGTGGAGGGCCCGGGCCATCGAGGCGCTGGCGCCGCCGTCCGAGACGAAGAACAGGTAGTCGGCGCCGCTGTTGGCCACCCCGCGGGCCGCGCTGTCGTAGCTGAGCGTGCTGAGCGGCAGCGGGTTCTCGTGCACGATCTCGATCCCGGCGGCCCGCATCTGGGGCTTCTGCTTCTCGATCTCGGAGCGGGTCTGGTCGACGGCCAGGTACACGATGGCCGCCTTCCGGACGCCCTGCTCGTAGAGGTACTTGTACTTGCCGATCAGGACGTTGGGATCGGCGAACGGCGGGTTGGTGTCGAACACCGTGGCCGCGTTCTGGAAGCCGTCCGAGATCGGCACTGCGACGACGGGGATGCCGAGCGAGGGCACCACGTCCGCCCCGCCGGCGTCACCGCCGCCGA
>JALYWQ010000473.1 GCA_030852625.1 Actinomycetota bacterium | reverse complement strand
CGCCACCACGGTGTTCCGGCCGAGGATGGTGCCGGGGAGGATCACGGCACCGGCGCCGATCCAGGAGCCGTCGCCGATGCGCACCGGGTCCTCGGAGGGGTACTGCTGGCCGACGGGCACGTCGGGGTCCGCGTAGGTGTGGTTCTGGTCGGTGACGTAGCAGTTGGGCCCGGTGATCACGTCGTGGCCGATCTCGAGCGAGCGGTGGGCCACGAGGTGGTTGCCCCGGCCGATGAGGGTGCGGTCGCCGATGCGCAGGACGGGGCTCACGGCACCGGGCGCCAGCGGGTAGCCCGGCACCATCCCCGCCGACAGGGTGACGTGGCCGGCGAGGATCGTGCACTCGCCGATCGAGATGTGCTCCTCGCCGAAGGTGTCGCCGGGCGGGAAGGCGATGATCGACCCGGCGCCGAAGCGGTGGAACCGGCGGGCCACGCGATCCTGCGGGCCGATGGCCCCGGCCCATCGCATCCACGCCCACAGGCGATGGGCGATGGCGGCCGACACGTCGCGCGCCTGCTTCTCGAACCTCACCGGCCAGTGGTTAGCCGACCGACCGCCGGCACCGCCACCGGTACGCTCCGGCCCATGTCCGACCGCCAGTTGATCTCGTCCGGGTCCCCCTTCGAACCGGTGATGGGCTACAGCCGCGCCGTGCGCGTCGGGCCGAGGGTGGTGGTGGCCGGCACCGCCGCCCAGCGACCCGACGGCACCGTCGACGAGGACCCCGGCGACCAGACCCGCCGCTGCCTCGAGATCATCGGCGCCGCGCTCGCCGAGGCCGGCGCCACCTTCGCCGACGTGGTGCGCACCCGCCTGTTCCTCACGTCGGTCGACGACTTCGACGCCGTCGCCCGAGCCCATGGCGAGGTGTTCGGCGACATCCGCCCGGCCAACACCACCGTGGTGGTGGCAGCCCTGCTCGACCCCCGCTGGAAGGTGGAGCTCGAGGTGGAAGCCGTCGTCGCCCTGTGATCGGGCGAGCGTGAGCGGGCCGCTCGAGCGGCTGGAGGCCATCGGCCGCCAGGAGGCGCGCGTCGGGCCCAACCTCCGTCACCTCGAGGTGTTCACGATGCGGGGCCTGCTCACCGTGCTCTGGCACGGCGACCCCGACGCCGAGTCGGTGGTGGTGGTCGGCGGCGGCGCCATGGGCGGCACGCTCGGCCCGGGCGACGCGCTCTACCCGTGGCTCGGCGAGCACCTCGCTGCCCCCGGCAGCGGGATCGGTGTGCTGCGGGTGGGGTGGCGCAAGCCCAACGACATCGACCTCTGCACGCTCGACCTGCTGGCGGCGGCCGACCTGGCGTCGCGCACGGGTGCCGTGCGGTTCGTCACCGGCGGCCACAGCTTCGGCGGCGCCATCGCCGTGCGGGCCGGCTACGCCATGGGGAAGTGGACGAGCGGCGTGATGACCTTCGCCACTCAGTCAGCCGGGTGCGAGGAGGCTCACGAGCTCATGGCCCCACTGCTCGCGTTCCACGGCGACCGTGACGAGCTGCTGCCCCTGTTCGCCAGTGAGGTCGTCTGCCAGCTGGTCGGCGGCCCCCATGAACTGGTGGTCTGCCCCGGCACCGGCCACCTCATGAGCGAAGCCGCCGACCTCCTGCAGGAGCGGGTCCCCGAGTGGATCCGGGCCCGCTTCGAGGACCCCCAACGCCCCGAGTAGTCACCCCGCTCACGCACCGTCACAACCTCATCGAACTGACGCGCAAAAGGACACACTTCCGTGTCGTTGGGCCTGTCAGTTCGTGGCTCGGGTGTTGCCGAGCCAGCTCTCGTAGAGGCGGCTGTAGGTGCCTCCGGCGTTGACGAGGTCGGCGTGGTTGCCCAGCTCGACGATCTCGCCGGCGTCGACCACCACGACCAGGTCGGCTCGCTCGGCGGTGGAGAGGCGGTGGGCGATGCTGACGACGGTGCGACCGGTCGCCAGTCGCTCGAGGGCGGCGTTCAGCACCTGCTCGGTCTCGGGGTCGATCGACGACGTGGCCTCGTCGAGGATCAGCAGGCCGGGGTCGCCCAGCTGGGCCCGGGCCAGCGCGACGAGCTGACGCTCGCCGACCGACAGGTTGCCGCCCCGCTCGCCTACGGGCGCGTGGAGCCCGTCCGGCAGGTCGTCCAGCCACCACGACAGGCCGAGGGCGGCGAAGGCCTGCCGCACGTCGGCCTCGGTGGCGCCGACGTGGCCGATGGCGACGTTCTCGAAGAGCGTGGTGTCGAACAGGAACCCGTCCTGGGGCACCATTCGGATCGAGCGGCGCCGGCTCTCGGGCGCGACCGAGCGCAGGTCGACGCCGCCGACACGAACCGACCCTGCCGTGGGGTCGGCAAGACGGCACAGC
>JALYWQ010000458.1 GCA_030852625.1 Actinomycetota bacterium | reverse complement strand
GCAGCAGCCTCGGCGGCGGACCGCCGAACGGCCGGCCGAGCACGGCGGACGTGACTCGGTCGTCGATCGACGAGATCGGCGCCTCGCCGCCGACCCACGGGTCGCCGTCGAAGTAGAGCTGGAAGATCTTCTCGGCCGTGCGGGTGGCGACGGCCTGGCTGGTGAGCGTGGGGTTGGGGCCGCCCAAGGCGTTGGAGAGGGCGGCGTTGTCACCGACGAACAACCGCTTCACGGCGCGGCTCTCAGCGTTGCTGTCGAGCACCGAATCGGCTTCGTTCTCGCCCATCCGCATCGTGGACTGCACGTGCAGGACGAGCGGCGGCCAGTCGATGCGCACGACCTTGGTGGCGCCAGCGGCGCGCAGCAGCTCGGCGGCACGGTGGGCGAGGAACTCGCGGTTCCGCAGCGTGCGGGCGGTGCGGGCCCGGTGGTTGAAGGTGACCTTCGGGACCGGGCCGTGCTCGTCCTGCGTGAACACCGCGGACAGGGACACGCGGTTCTGAGCCTCGACGTCGTCGTCGGTGATCACGAGGGTGTTCACGAGTCGGTTCACGTCGGACAGCGCCTCGGCCATCTCGGCGCCGAGCATCCGCCCGCTGTCGCCGTCCCACGGACCGGTGCGGGCCAGGCCGTTGCCGTACTGCCCGCGGATGCCGGCGTCGCTGAAGGCCATGGAGAAGGCTTGGATGGCCGGCGGCAGACCGACGTTCTCGAGCCCGCCGTAGCCGGGGTAGTCGACACGGGCCGATGAGCCGACGCCCTTGCTGTTGCCGGTGTCGAACGGGAAGACCCCGATCACCCAGTCGAAGAAGTGGTCGGTGTAGCCCCGCCCGACCCAGTCGTTGGGGTTGGGCAGGTCGCTGTTCAGCCACAGCCGTGGGTCCTCGGTGCACCCGCCGGCCATCACGATGACCTTGGCTTCCTCGGTGTGGCGCTCGCCGGTGGCGCCCACCCGCCACGTGACCGACTTGGCCACCGTGGCGCCGCCCTCCATGGCCGTGTTGATCCGGGTGGCGAAGGCATCGGGGATGAGGGTGATGGCCTTGCCACCCGCGATCCACTTGTCGGCGGTCATGGCCATCGGCACGTAGCTGTTGTCGGTGGAGCGCTTGGCCTTCAGGTTCCGCGGCGCCTGCTGGGGCTCGAAGCACCCCTCGAAGCAGTAGCCGCAGAAGGTGCAGCCGGTGGCCTCGGGGAACTTGAGACGGGCGGCGTCGGTGGTCTTCCCGGCCGTGCCGCCGGGCTGCAGGATGGCGTTCTCCTGGGGACGGTACGACGGCTGGTGGATGTCCTTGCCGGTCTGGTGGTGGAGGCCCAGCTTCTCCGCGCCGCGGAGCCAGATCTCCTCCTTGGTGCCCATGGCCGCCGTCTGCACCGGCAGCGTCTCCTCGACCCACTCGTAGTACGGGATGAGCTCCTGGTAGGTGAACGGGAAGCGGTGGTCGACGTCGTAGTTCGACTTGTCGGCGCCGTCGTAGCCCGCGAACGCACCGGGCTCCGCGCGCGGGCTGTTGCCGTAGTAGTGCTGCGTGGTGCCGCCGACACCGGCCAGCTGCCAGATGAGCGAGTTCTGCGGCGTCTCCCGGAGCCACCACGGCTTCGACCGGTCGGCGGGACCGAAGCGGAAGTAGCCGTCGATCACGTTGTTGGCGTCGTTCTGGAGCCGGCTCCACTGGTTCTCGGGGTCCGTGTAGTGGGGACCGGCCTCGAGCACGAGCACGTCGAGGCCCCGCTGGGCGAGCTCCTTGGCGACGACCGGGCCGCCGCCCCCCGCCCCGATGATGATGACGTCGCGCATCAGTGATCAGCCTCCGTCCGGCCCTTCCAATAGCCCTTGAAGTCGTCCCAGCCGGCGGCGGCCGGCGTGTACTTGCTGATGCGGTGGCCGACAGGCTCTGCGGTCAGCTCGCGCGTGGTGGTGTCGAAGGTGGAGTACTCGCCGTAGGTTCCGAAGGCCGCGAACTCGAGCAGGGCCCCCGCGGCGAAGCGGAGCACGCCCGACACCGTCTCGGTGGCCGGCTCGGGGAGCGCGGCGTCGATGGCCGCCACCACGTCGGCTTCGGTGTCCTCGAACAGGGCCCACGCGGCGGCCTTCTCGGCCCAGGTGAGCCGGGAGAACGGCGACAGGAACGCGCCGTTCACGGCCAACGGGTTGACCTGCGTGGCGAAGAAGTTGACCGTCAGCGCGAACACGAGCGACAGCGGAACGGCCTCGTCGTTGGTGAGCAACGCGAGGATCTCGTCGTCGACGGCACGGGCCAGGTCGAGGATCGGGCCGAGCAACTCGGTCGGGATGGGGAACCCGGTGTCTCCGGCACTCGTGCGCAGCCCGGACACCACGGCCCGAGCGAACCCGTCGGGCAGCGGCAGGAAGAAGTCGGCGGCGTTCAGGAGGAAGTCGGCCGACTTGGCCTCCATGGCCCCCTCGCGGTCGAGCTGCACGCCCTGCGCGACCGAGTACGGGTCGGCGCCGGGCACGGCGAAGGTGACGATGCCGTTGAAGGTGTCGCGCGCCAGCTCCTGGAGCACCATGCCGACCGGCTCGATCTGGGCACCGGCCGCCGGGAGCCTCCGCAGGGCAGCAGGACCGAAGATGCCGAGCGTCGCGCCGAGCACCCCCGTCCGAGCAAGGAACTGCCGGCGGTCCATCACGTATCGGTCCAAGGTCCCCCCTCTGCCCCAACACGACAACCGGCCGGGACGCTAGCCCTCTGACTGCGCGAATGGGCCGAAAAGGGACGGCGAGCTAGCGGGGGCGCAGGACCGCTGAGGCACCGACGCCGCGCGGTCCGGTGACCCACACGTGGAGCGCGTCGCCCTCGTTCGTGGTGACGAGCTCGGCGGCGTCGCCGTGCTCGAGCGCGTTGTGGTGCTCGACCTCGACGCGCAGCGGCGCGTGCAGCGTGCCGTCGGCGGCCCGGGCCTCCTCGACCGCCTCCCAGTAGGCGGCGTTGTTCACGTGGTCGAGCACGTCGAGGTCGGTGTGGCGGATCACCCACGGTTGCCGTTGCGCATCCGGTCCGGGGTCGTGGTGCACCAGCCGGGCCTTCACCCGCCGACCGCCCGCCGCCTCGCCGTAGATCTCGTCGAAGCCGGCGGGGATGCGGGACGGCCGCCCGCTGGCGAGGTCGACGTGGACCCAGATCGACGACGCCTCGATGTGGCCCCCACGGTCGCCGACGATCGTCACCCGCCGCTCGGCCCAGTGGCTCCCGGTGCCGCTGCACCACGTGGCGAGGGCCAGGCCCTCGAGGTAGCGGGGGAACCGGTGCACCTCGATCGTGGTGCGGCGCACCACCCAGGCCTCGGCGTCGGGGAGGGCGGCATCGGCGGTGTCGTCGGCCGACAGGTCCTGGAGGAAGCGAACTGCGGCGTCGAGGCGCATGCGACCACGGGGGTCGACGTCGCCGATCCGCACCTTCCGCAACCCCTCGAAGACACGCCCGGCCGCGGGGCGTTCGACCAGGTCAGCGGGGGTGTCGGCCACCTGGGCACCGTAGTCAGGCCAACGGTGGCGGGAATCGTGCCGGACTTGTCCGGAAATTGAGTTGACGTCGCGCAAGGGCCCGTGGTCCCATGCCAGGACCGAGTCGTCGACTCCGGCACCGAACCCTCCACGAGGAGCCCCGCACGATGTCCACCGAGACGCACACCATGGCAGGCATGCATGCCGCCGGTGTCGCGCGCCTCGGCGCCGTCGCAGGGCACGTGTGCCACCCGGCCACCCCGGCGATCGCCACCACCCTCCTCGCCACCGCCGTCCCGCAGGGCGTGCTCGTGGCCCAGGGCGCAGCGGCGTACGGCATCCACCAGTCCGCCTCCTGGACCAAGGGCGCCATTGCGAAGCCGGCCACCTTCATGGTGTTCGACCGCAAGAACCGCCCGACCCGGCCCCTCTCGGAGTGCTCTCCCTAGGCAGCAACGCCACTGAGCACAGAAGCCCTCCGAGAGGCCGCCGGGATCAGATCCCCGGCGGCCTTTCTGGTTTTCCCGCCCCCGTTCGACACCCCGATCCCACCGCACCGACGACGCAGAGACGAACCGATGACCACCCTCACCGCCCCGCCCACACCACGACCACCGACTCCACCGACCACGAGCACGACGAACGAAGAGCACGAAGGGGGCTGGGCGATGTTGCCCGAGCGCTACGACACCGACTTCCCACGACCAGGCGAACCCGATCCGCTACCCGTCCCGGAGACCAGCCGGGACTGGTGGGACCAGGCCCGCTGCAACGATCTGGCGGCCACGATGACCGGCCTGTTCTTCTCCGAGGAGCTGCAGGACATCGCCCGGGCCAAGCAGATCTGCGCCAAGTGCCCGGTCATGGCCACCTGCCTCGAAGGGGCCCTCGAGCGGCGTGAACCGTGGGGCGTCTGGGGCGGCCAGCTGCTGCTCAACGGGAAGGTGCTCCAAGGGAAGCGCCGACGGGGTCGTCCCCCGAAGGTCGCCCGACCCGAGGACCAGCTTCCCGAGATCCCGATCCCCGAGCACCTGAAGGAGCGGGTCGTCTACAAGACGGCCTGATCCCCAGGGTTCGACCAGGACGCCCCGGGGGCTTCGGCCCCCGGGGACCAGGTTTCCGCAACACGGCAGGCCGGGGCAACGGCCCGCTGTTCCGTACGATCTCCCCCCGCGCACGGACCAGCCTTGCCGACCCCCGGCCTGCCTGCGGTCAACCTCCTGCCTGTCGGAGCCGGCATCGCCGACGGTACGGTCAGTGCCCGTGCCGGCCTCCTCCCGACTACCGCTGCGCACCATCGTCGCCTCGACGGTGATCGCGCTGGCGTGTGCCATCGGCGTGTTCGTGGTGCTCGGAGGCGGCGACGACGCGGAGGAGCCACTCGCTGTCGGCGAGCCCGGCGGCCTCGAGCTCACCCCCGAGACCGGCGACGGCGGCGACAAGGGCGGCAACGGGAGCGAGACCTTCACCACCTTCGAGGGCGACGAGGTGAGCCTGAGCACGTTGCAGGGCAGCCCGGTCGTCGTGAACTTCTTCGCCTCCACGTGTGCGCCCTGCATCACCGAGATGCCGGCCCTCGAGGAGGTCCACCAAGCCGTGCAGGAGCAGGTGGAGTTCCTCGGCCTGGCGGTGTCGGACCGTCCCGAGGCCGCGCAACGCCTCGTCCGCCAGACCGGCATCTCCTACGCCACCGCGCAGGACAAGGACGGCTCGGTCATCGCCGAGCTCGGCGGCACGATGCTGCCCACCACGGTGCTCCTTGACGCCAACGGCGAGATCGTCGAGACCCACACCGGCCAGATCACGGCCGACCAGCTGCGGGCGCTCATCGCCGAGCACTTCGGCATCACGACATGATCGACGCTCCCCTCGCCTTCGCCTTCGGCACGGGGATGCTCGCCACCGTCAACCCCTGCGGCTTCGCCATGCTGCCGGCGTACCTCGCCTACTTCCTGAGCGCCGACGGCAAGCAGGGCGACAAGACCGGCGCCGCCACCATCGCCCGCTCCCTCAGCGTGGGGCTGGCGGTGTCGGCCGGGTTCATCGCGGTGTTCAGCGCCGTCGGCCTGGCCGTGATCCACCTGTCCGCCCAGGTGTACGACTGGGCGCCGTGGGCCACCATCGTCATCGGCGCGGCGCTGGCCTTCCTCGGCTTCAAGATGGCGCGGGGCTACGAGCCGGTCATCCGGCTGCCGAAGCTCGACAAGGGTGGACGGGACACCACCTTCGCCTCGATGTTCGTGTTCGGGATGTCGTACGCCATCGCGTCGATCTCCTGCTCCCTCCCGCTGTTCATCGGCCCCGTGGTCGGCACGTTCCGGCAGGAGGACCTGCTCTCGGGCTTCGCGGCCTTCGTGGCCTACGCGCTCGGGATGACGATCGTGCTGCTGGCCCTCACGGTCAGCATGGGCATGGCCCGCCAGACGATCCTGCACAGCCTGCGGAAGGCCATGCGGTACGTCACGCGTGCCTCCGGGGTGCTGCTCGTCGTGGTCGGCGCCTACCTCGTGCACTACGGCTGGTACGAGCGACGGGTGCAGGACGGCAGCACCCAGGGCTCGGAGGTCGTCGACCTCGTCACGGGCTGGTCGCGCGACATCTCGAACTGGATCCGCGACCTCGGTTACACGCGGGTGGGGCTGCTGCTCTCGCTGGCGCTCGTGGTGGTGCTCACCGCCACGTTCGGGCTTCGGGGCGCCCGCACGTCGTCCTCGTCCCGCTGACGATGGGCCGGTTCGCCGACCTGCTCGCCCACGACGGGGTGGAGGAGGAGCTCGAGCTGCGGTCGACGTTCGGCTTCATGGCCTTCCACGGCGGCAACCTCGAGGTGGGCACCGACGAGGTGGCGGCCCTCGCCGCCGCAGCGTCGGGCTCGTCGCTCTACGCGGTGCGCCAGCCGCCGTCGTTGCGGTGGCACGTGCCCTCCCGGGAGGTCACCCCCGACCAGTCGCCGGCGCTGGCGGCGTTCCTCGATCACGTCGAGGTGGCCGTGGCCCTCCACGGCTACGGGCGGGACGGGATGTGGACCAGCGTGCTCGCCGGCGGCCGGAACCGATCGCTGGCGGCCCACGTGTCAGCCGCGATCCGCGACGGGATGCCTGGCTACGACGTGATCGACGAGCTCGAGGACATCCCCCGCGAGCTCCGCGGCGTGCACCCCGCCAACCCCGTCAACTGCTGCCGGGGTGGCGGTGTGCAGCTCGAGCTGCCCCCGAGGTGCCGGAGCTGGACCCCGTACTGGGACGAGCACCTCGAACCGGGTGACCCGATCCCCCACCTCACCGACCTCGCCGACGTCCTCGCCGAAGCGGCCCGCAGGTGGCCCGGGGTCAGGGGTTGAGGCGGACGATCCGCCACGCCGCGCCGGAGCCAGCCCGCTCGTAGCGCAGGCGGTCGTGGAGGCGGTCGGGGCGGCCCTGCCAGAGCTCCACGGTGTCGGGGACGAGCCGGAAGCCGCCCCAGTGCGGCGGCCTCGGGATCGGACCGTCGCCGTACTGATCGGCCACTGCGGCGACGGCGGCCTCGAGGTCGGCCCGGCTGGCCACCGCGCGGGACTGCGCCGACGCCCACGCCGCCAGCTGGCTCCCACGGGGGCGTCCGGCGAAGTACGCGTCGCTCTCCTCGGGGTCGATGCGCTGCACCGATCCCACGAGCTCCACCTGGCGGAGCACCGGCACCCATTGGAACAGCAACGAGGCCCACGGGTTCTCGGTGAGGTCGGTGCCCTTGCGGCTCTCGTAGTTGGTGAAGAAGGTGCACCCGCGCTCGTCGATGCCCCGCACCAGCACGGTGCGCGCCGCGGGTCGCCCGTCGGCTCCCGCCGTGGCCAGTACGGCGGCCGACGGCTCGCGCGGGGCCACCTCGCTCCACGCCGCGAACCACGTGCGGAGCTGCGCGATCGGGTCGGGATCGACGTCCGAGGGCTCCAGCGGCTCCGACTGGTACTGCTCGCGCAGGGTGGCGAAGTCCATCGGCCGGGATCAGCCGTCGCCGCGGGCGGCGGCGACCGAGGCGTCGATGGCGGCCTCGAGCGCCTCCACCCCTTCGGTCTTGTCGAGGTAGCGGGCACCGAGTCGGGCCACCTCCTGCTCCACCTCCGGGTCGAACAGGCTCGACAGCACGAGCAGCGGCCGGGCCGGCTCCGCTTCGAGCAGTTCCCGCACGGTGCTCAGCCCGTCGGCGCCCTTCATCACCAGGTCCAGCACCACGATGTCGGGCCGGAGCTGGCCGGCCAACGCCACCGCGGTGGGAGCGTCGGCGGCCTCCCCCACGACGTCGTACCCGTCGTCCTCGAGGACCGCCTTCACCAGGGTGCGGAACCGGTCGTCGTCGTCGGCGAGGAGCACCGTGGTGGCCATGGCCTCACCGTATCGGCGGCACCCCGTCGCGGGATCGACCGGTAGGCTCGCCCCCATCAAGACCCAGGGATGCGCCCGACCGACCGGGCGCTGCCAGCGGCCGTCCGGAGACCACGTGGCGACGTGGGGTGGAGCCGCCTTCCAGGAGCACCCGCTCCTCCGCTGCAGCGCGACCGCGCTGGTGGTGATCGGACCGTGAACGGCTCGTCGTCGGCCATCACCCTGGCGGGGGTCGGCAAGACCTTCCCCGGGGCCGCCACACCGGCCGTGGGCCACCTCGACCTCGAGGTGCCCGACGGGGCGCTGGTGGTGCTGATCGGCCCGAGCGGCTGCGGCAAGACCACCACCCTGCGGATGATCAACCGCCTCATCGAGCCCACCACCGGCACCATCAGCATCGGGGGGACCGACATCCGGTCCCGGTCGGTCACCGACCTCCGGCGCGGCATCGGCTACGTGATCCAGCAGGTGGGGTTGTTCCCGCACCGGAGCATCGCCCAGAACATCGCGACCGTCCCCCGGCTGCTCGGGTGGGACAAGGCTCGCACCAAGGCCAGGGTCGCCGAGCTGGCCGAGCTGGTCGGCCTCGACGAGGCGCTGCTGCGGCGCTACCCCGCCGAGCTCTCCGGCGGGCAGCAGCAACGGGTGGGCGTGGCCCGGGTCCTCGCCGCCGACCCACCCGTGCTCCTCATGGACGAGCCGTTCGGCGCCGTCGACCCGATCGTGCGGGCCCGCCTCCAGCGGGAGCTCCTCGACCTGCAGGCCAAGGTCCACAAGACGATCGTGCTCGTCACCCACGACATCGACGAAGCGGTGGCGCTCGGGGACAAGGTGGCGATCCTCAACGTCGGCGGCGTGCTCGAGCAGTACGCCCCGCCCGACGAGTTGCTCGCCCACCCGGCCAACGAGTTCGTGGCCTCGTTCCTCGGCGCCGAGCGCAGCATCAAGCGCCTCGCGCTGGCCACCGTGGGCCAGCTCGACCTCTCCCAGGGTCCGTGGGCTCGCATTGCCGACGGACTGGACCACGCCCGCTCGGTGGCCAAGCAGTGGGGCCACGGGTGGCTGGGCCTCGTGGACGACGCCGGCTGCTTCGCGGGCTGGGTGCCGGAGGACGCGCTGGCCGCGAGCGCGTCGCTCGACGACGTCCGGCCCGAGCCGCCCGCGGCCCGGGTGCGCACCGAGAGCACCCTCCGGGAGGCCCTCGAGGTGATCCTCACGGCGAGCACCCCCACCGCCGTCGTGGAACGGGCCGACGGCACCTTCGAGGGCCTCGTGCAGCTCGAGGGCATCCGGAAGGGCCTGGCCGGATGACCGGCCTCCTGCGGGATCGGCGCGCCCGTTGGGCCGCCGCCGGGATCGCCGTCGCACTGATCGGTGCCTGGGTCGCGACCCGCATCGCCGACCTGAGCACCGACACCCAGGCCACCAACCCCGTCGTGCGGTGGGAGTGGGTGTTCCTCCGGGAGGACACCCGCACCGAGCTGTGGGACGCCACCGTCCAGCACCTCCAACTCACGGTGATGGCCATCGGGTTCGGGCTCGCCATCGCCGCCGTGCTCGCCGCGGTCGCCCTGCGGTTCCGGTGGACCTTCACGCCGATCACGGTCTTCGCCAGCTTCCTCTACACGATCCCGAGCGTGGCCCTCTTCGGGATCC
Organism: Actinomycetota bacterium; assembly: GCA_030852625.1. Lineage (GTDB taxonomy): Bacteria > Actinomycetota > Acidimicrobiia > Acidimicrobiales > VFJN01 > VFJN01. The sequence goes on along the minus strand of JALYWQ010000458.1, from coordinate 5,399 downwards.
TCGTGACCCGGTTCGGCAACACGGTGTCGGCCGAGATCGCGCTCACCAGCTACACCCTGCTCGTCCTCGTGCGGAACATCGTCGCCGGCATCGACGGCGTGCCGCCTTCGGTCACCGACGCCGCCGACGGGCTCGGGATGTCCCGGCTCCGCCGGCTGGCGACCGTCGAGCTTCCGCTCGCCCTCCCGGTGATCGTGGCGGGGATCCGGGTGGCGACGGTGACCACCGTCGGGCTGGTGGGCATCACCGCCATCATCCAGCTCGGCGGCCTGGGTTCGCTGATCTTCGACGGCTACGGCACGCAGTACTTCACGAAGATGGTCGTCGGATCGGCGCTCTCGATCGCCCTGGCCCTCGTGCTCGACCTGGCCCTGCACCGCGTGGAGGTGGTGCTCACCCCGTGGGCCCGACGGCGAGGTGCACGGTGATCGGCTCGCTCCTCGCCGCCGACGGCGCCGACAACGTGATCGAGTGGTTCACCGATCGCGCCGCGCGGGCGAACGACGGCGCCATCACCGAGCAGGCCTGGTTGACCGTGTGGCACTCCGCCGTGGCCGTGCTCATCGTCGTCGTCGTGACCGTGCCGGTGGCCGCAGTGCTCGCCCACCACCGCAAGGGCGAGCTCACCGCAGCGTTCTTCGTGAGCATCGGGCGGGCCATCCCCACCGTCGCGGTGGTCGGCATGGCGGTGATCGTGTCGCTCCGCAACGGCTTCGGCTTCGAGCCCTGGCCCATCATCATCGCCCTCGTGCTCCTCGGCATCCCGCCGGCGTTCGCCAACACCTACGCGGCCGTGCGCGGGGTGGACGAGGGGGCGGTGAGCGCCGCCGTCGCAATGGGCGGCACCCACAGCAACGTGATCCTCCGCGTCGAGCTGCCCCTCGCGCTCCCCGTGATCCTCGCCGGGATCCGCACCGCCACGGTGCAGATCGTGGCCACCGAGCCGCTCGGCGCCTTCTTCGGCGGTGAGGGGCTCGGCGCCTACCTCCGCCAGGGCCTCACGACCCGCGAGTTCAGCCAGGTGCAGGCCGGTGCGCTCCTCGTCACCGCAGTGGCCGTCGGCGCCGAACTGCTCTGGGCGGCGATGGGCCGCATCGCCGTGCCGGCCGGCATCCGTCGTACGGCGCCCCGCCGCCGGCGGTGGGCTGAACGCAAGCCGGCGCCGGCCACCTGACATCGACGCACCTCCGACCGATCCCGACTACAACCTTCCCGACCCCGAACCCAAGGACACGACATGATCCAACGCCGCCGCCGCCGTTCAGCCCTCGCTGCGGTCCTCGCCCTCGTCCTCACCGCCTCCATCGCCGCGTGCGGCGGAGACGACGCCGACGATGCCGACGACCAGACCATCGAGGCCATCGACGGACCCACCATCCGCATCGCGCCGCAGGACTTCGCCGAGGCCAAGACCCTCACCGAGGTCTACGCCCAGTACCTCGAGGCCCAGGGCTTCAAGATCGACCTGCAGGCGCCCAACGGCTTCCGGGACATCGTCTACCCCGGACTCGAGGCCGACGATCTCGACATGATCATCGACTACACGGGCAGCGCGGCGGGCTTCCTCGATCCCGACGCTCCGAAGTCGGCTGACCCCGACGAGTCGTTCGCCAAGCTGCAAGCCGTGCTCGCCGACCGGGAGCTGGTGGCCTACGACTACGCCGAGGCCGAGGGTGCCAACGCACTCGTGGTGCTGAAGAGCTTCGCGACCGAGAACGAGCTGACCACGATCTCCGACCTGGCCAAGCTGGGCACGATCAAGCTGGGCGCGGACGAGGACTGCCGGCAGCGAACGGACTGCCTGCTCGGCTACCAGGACACCTACGGCCTCACCGTCGAGTTCACCGCCCTGAGCTACGGGCCGGCCCTCACCGAGGGGCTCTCGGCCGGGGCCATCCAGGCTGCCCAGTACGCGACGACTGCGCCGCAGCTGGCGTCCGGTGACTTCGTCGCCCTCGAGGACGACAAGGGCATCCTCTCTGCCGACAACATCGTCCCGGTGCTGCGGGCGGAGCTCGACGAGGCCTACGGCGACCAGCTCCGGGAGGCCATCGACACCATCACCGAGCTCCTCACCACCGAGGACCTCATCGCCTGGAACGTCCGCACCGACATCAACAAGGAGGAGTCGGACGACGTGGCCGAGGACTGGCTCGAGAGCAAGGGCCTGGTCGACTGACCTGAAGGTCAGACCGCGGGGATGGCCTCCGCCCCACCGAGGTAGGGGCGGAGGCACTCCACGATCGCGATGCTGCCGTCGGGCTGGCGGTGGGTCTCGAGGTAGGCGGCGATGGTGCGAGGCCAGCCCATGGCCGAGCCGTTCACCGTGTGGCACACCTCGGTGCCCTTGCCGCCGTCAGGACGGAAGCGGATGCCGGCCCGTCGAGCCTGGTAGTCGGCGAACCACGACACCGAGCTCACCTCGAGCCACAGGTCGCAGCCGGGGGCGTAGGCCTCGATGTCCCAGGTGCGGCAGGCCGACGCACCGAGGTCACCGGCGCAGAGGTCGACCACCCGGTAGGCCAGGCCGAGGTCCCGGAGGATGGCCTCGCTCCGGGCGAGCACGTCCTCCTGCAGGCCGATGGCCTGCTCGGCCCCGTTGGCCAGCGCGAACAGCTCCACCTTGTCGAACTCGTGGCTGCGCAACAGCCCGCGCGTGTCACGCCCTGCCGAGCCCGCTTCCCGCCGGAAGCACGAGGTGTATGCGGTGTACCGACGCGGGAGCGACGCCTCCTCGAGCACTTCGTCGCGATGGAGCGACGTGAGGGGGACTTCGGCGGTGGGGATGGCCCAGAGGTCGTCGCGCTCCATGTGGTAGCCGTCCTCCGCGAACTTCGGGAGGTGGCCGGTGGCGATCATGGTCTCGGTGCGCACCAGCGTCGGCGGCCGCACCTCCTCGTAGGCGTCGGCGTTGCGATCGAGGCTGAGCTGCACCATGGCCCGGAGGAGCCGGGCGCCCCACCCGCGGTACATGGCGAACATGGAGCCCGAGATCTTCACGGCCCGCTCGTTGTCGAGGATGCCGAGCTCGGTGCCGATGTCCCAGTGGGGCACCCGCTGGTGGTCGCTGTAGGCCCCGGCGTCGTACCCCTCGACCCGGAGCACCACGTTCTCGGCCTCGCTGGCCCCGTCGGGGGCATCGGCCGAAGGGACGTTCGGCGTGCGCAGGAGCAGGTCCCGGACCTGTGCCGCGAGCTCGTCGGCCTCCGCGTCGAGTGCTTTCTCCTCCTCGCCGAGGGCTCGGCTCTCCGCCATGGCCGCCTCCGCGGCGTCGACATCGCCGCCCTTCCGCAGCCGGCCGACCTCCTGGCTCAACTGCTTGATGCGGGCCCGGATCTCGTCGCGCTTGGTACCGGCCTCGCGCTGGCGCGCGTCGAGGGTCACGATCTCGTCGAGCTTCTCGGCGGCATCCCCGCCCCGCCGGGACAGCCCGGCGCGAACGGCGTCGGGTTCGGTGCGGAGGCGGCGGATGTCCAACATGGGGCTGCACGGTACCGGTCCCGGTCCGGTGGCCCGCCAGCGAGATGGGCCAACTAGTGCCCGCTCGGCCTACCTTCCTCCTGTGGCTGCCGTGGAGGTGGAAGAGCTCGTCGTCCGCTACGGCGACGTCGTGGCCGTCGACGGCCTGTCGCTCACCGCCGACGCCGGGCGCATCACGGCGGTGCTCGGTCCCAACGGAGCCGGGAAGACGAGCACCATCGAGACCCTCGAGGGCTACCGGTCGCCGAGCGCCGGCCGGGTGTCGGTGATCGGGCTCGACCCCCAGCGCGACCACCGCGCCCTCACCCAGCGAGTCGGCGTGATGCTCCAGACCGGTGGCGTGGGTCCAGGTGTCCGGACCCTGGAGATCCTCCGCCACGCGGCCGCGCTGTATCCCGATCCGCTGGCACCGGCCGACCTGCTCGACCGAGTCGGCCTCACCGGCCTCGAACGACGGACGTGGCGGCAGCTCTCCGGCGGGGAGCAGCGGCGCCTGGCGCTGGCCCTCGCGCTGGTGGGTCGCCCGCAGGTGGCGTTCCTCGACGAGCCGACGTCGGGCGTCGACCCCCTCGGTCGGCGAGCCATCCGCGACGTCATCGCCGGGCTCCGCGACGACGGCGTCACCGTCGTGCTCACCACCCACGACCTCGACGAGGCCGAGCGGCTGGCCGACCACGTGGTGATCATCGACCGGGGCCAGGTGATCGCCGCCGGCAGCCTGAGCGAGCTCACCTCCGCCGGTCCGCCCGAGGTGCGCTTCGCAGCGGCGCCGAGCCTCATGGTCACCGAGCTCGCCACCCACCTCGGTGCACCAGTGCACGAGGAAGCGCCAGGCGAGTACGTGGTGGCGGCGGAGGGCACGCCAGCCCTCGTCGCCTCGCTCACGGCCTGGCTCGCCGATCGCGACCTGACGCTCGGCGACCTGCGGGCCGGGCGGCAACGGCTCGAAGACGTGTTCGTACGTCTCGTCGACGAACACGCTGCGTCCGAGCCCGCCGAACCACGACAGCGCGGACGTCGAGGACGGGGCCAGCGGTCGTGAAGGCCTTCCTCGCCCACCTGCGCCTCGAGCTGGCCCTGCTGGCCCGCAACGGGGAGTCGTTGCTGCTCACGCTCGGCATCCCGGTGATGCTGCTGGCGTTCTTCGCCAACGTCGACGTGCTGCCGATCGACGGTGAGCCGATCGACTTCCTCGCCCCCGGGGTCCTGGCACTGGCGGTCCTGTCGACGTCGCTGGTGAACCTGGCCATCGGCACGAGCTTCGAGCGGGAGTACGGCGTGTTGAAGCGCCTCGGCTCGACCCCCCTCGGGCGCCCCCGCCTGCTGGCGGCCAAGACGACGTCGATCCTCGTCGTCCAGGTCCTCCAGATCACCGTCCTGTGGCTGCTCGCACTGGCCCTCGACTGGGAGCCGTCGGTCGAGCCCGCCGCTTTCGTGGCCGCCTTGCTGCTGGGCACCATCGCCTGCGCGGGCATCGGCTTCTGCATCGCCGGGCGCCTGCCGGCCCTCGTCACCCTCGCGGCGGCCAACGGCCTCTACCTCGTGCTGCTCCTGCTGTCCGGCATGGTGATCCCGCTCGACGAGCTGCCCGGCTCGGCCAGGGCGGTGGCGAGAGCCCTCCCGAGCGGCGCCCTCGCCGAAGCCGTGCGAGGCGCCCTCACCGACGGCGTCGACATCCCCGGCCGAGCCTGGTGGGTCCTCGGAGCGTGGGCCATCGCCGCCCCGGCAGCCGCCACCCGCCTCTTCCGCTGGGAGGCCTAGCGAGACTCACTGGGGCGGCTCGCGGCTCGGCGGCCCTCGAGGTGCGCGACCAGACGCCCCATGGCAGCCAGCGCCTCTTCGGGGTGCGTGTCATATCCCGCGGTCTGATCGGTGATGACGCTGAACGCGAGCCCCTGGATCGCCGCAGCGACCAGAGG
>JALYWQ010000070.1 GCA_030852625.1 Actinomycetota bacterium | reverse complement strand
GGCCCTGGAGGGTGCCGACCAGACCAGCGGGGAAGTCGGGGCCCTGCAGGGCCCGGCCGGCGTTGGCCAGCCCGCCCATCACGATCGAGGTGAACACGACGGCGAGGGGGTTGAGGCGGGCGAGGGCGGCCACGACGATGCCGGCGTAGCCGTAGCCGGCCTGGTTCAGGCCTCGGGGGTCGAGCACGTGGCGGGTGTCGCCGATGTTGCTGGCCCCACCGATGCCGGCCACCGCGCCCGACAGGGCGAGGACCGCGAGCACCGTGCGCCGGTTGCGCATCCCGGCGTAGCGGGCCGCGGGCGGCGAATCGGCGATCACCGCCACCTCGAACCCGAATCGGGTGCGCCGCAGGAGCACGAACAGCTGCACGGCGACGACCGCCCCGACCAGGAAGCCGAACGGCACCACGAGCTCGCCGAGGTCGAGGGCCGGCCAGGAGGCCTCGGGCGACAGGCGGCGCCCGGTGGGGAACATGGCCCCGGAACCCTCGAGGCTCCGCCAGTGCGATTCGGAGCCGAAGATGAGATAGGTGGCCAGGTTGGCGGCCACGTAGTTGAGCATCAGCGAGGTGATGATCTCGTTGGTCGACGCGAACGCGCGGAGGGCTCCGGGGATGGCTCCCCATGCGGCGCCGCCGGCCGCGCCGGCGACCACCATGGCGGTGACGAGGAGCCAGCCCGGGCTGCCCTCCATGGCCAGGCCGACGCCCGACGCCGCGATGGCGCCGACCACCAGCTGACCCTCACCGCCGATGTTGAACAACCCGGCCCGGAAGGAGATGGCGGCAGCCAGGCCCGTGAACAGCAGTGGGGTGGCAGCCACGAGGCTCCCGGACAGGGCGCCATCGGCGGTGACGGCCCGCTCCAGGATGCGGCGGTAGGTGTCGATCGGATCCTGGCCGGTGGCCAGCAGGACGAGGGCCCCGACGAGGAGCGCACAGGCGAAGGAGGCGAGGGGCACAGCCACGCTCAGCCATCGGGGCACCGCGACGCGGCGTTCGAGCCGGATCACCGGGTTGGCCCGCCCGTGTCGAGCGTGCCGCCGCCCATCAGCACGCCGAGGTCGGTGACGTCGGCGTCGGCCCGATCGACGACGCCCACGACGCGGCCCTCGAAGAGCACGGCGATCCGGTCGGACAGGTCGATGAGCTCGTCGAGGTCCTCGCTGATCAACAGGACCCCGACCCCGTCGGCGGCGCTCTGCACCAGGAGCTCACGAACCGACTCGATGGCGCCGATGTCGAGGCCCCGCGTCGGTGACGCCGCCACGAGGAGGGCCGGCTGCGCTGACAGCTCGCGCGCCAGGAGCACCCGCTGGACGTTGCCGCCGGACAGCACGCGCACGGGAGCGGCGGGGCTGGTCGCCTTCACCGCGAAGCGCCCCATCAGCTCGCTGGCCCGGTCACGGATCCGTCGGCGGCGAACGAACGGACCCGACGAGAGGGGCGGCGAGCGGTAGGCGGTGAGGGCCAGGTTGTCCTCGATGCTGAGTGACGGCGCCGTCCCGGTGCGCAGTCGATCCTCGGGGACGTGCGACACACCGGCGGCACGAGCCGCCCGGGGATCGGGCGCCCCCAGCGGACGCCCGGCGATGTAGACCGTGCCGGCGTCGACCCGGCGCATCCCGGACACCACCTCGGCCAGCTCGCGCTGCCCGTTCCCGGCCACGCCGCACACGCCGACGACCTCGCCGGCCCGCACCTCGAGATCAACGCCGGCCAGGGCCGGGTGACCGCGGTCGTCGCTCGCCGAGACCCCGTCGAGCTGCAGGGCCGGGGGGCGAGCCGCCACCTCGGCACTCGGCGCGAATCGTTCGGCGCGCACCGAGCGCAGCACGACCTCACGGCCGACCATGAGCCGGGCCAGATCGCGCGCGCTGGTGTCGGCCGTGACGACGGTGCCCACGTTGCGGCCGTCGCGCAGCACGGTGACCCGGTCGGACACCCGGAGCACCTCGTCGAGCTTGTGGGAGATGAAGATCACCGCCCGACCGTCGGCGGCCATGCTGCGCATCACCGTGAACAGGGCGTCGGCCTCCTGCGGGGTGAGGACCGCAGTGGGCTCGTCGAGGATGAGGACGCGGGCCTCGCGGGCGAGCGCCTTGACGATCTCCACGCGCTGCTGCTCGCCGACCGACAGCTGCCACACCCGCGCTGACGGATCGAGCGGGAGTCCGAATCGCTCGCCGAGGTCGCGAACCCGCTGCTCGGCAGCTCGGCGTCGGAACGGGCCCCGCTCGCCGAGGGCCACGTTCTCGGCCACGGTGAACGGTTCCACCAGCCGGAAGTGCTGGTGGACCATGCCCACGCCGGCATCGATGGCATCTCGCGGGGAGTGGAGCTCGACCGGCGAGCCCCACAGGCTGATCGTCCCCGCGTCGGGTCGGTACAGCCCGGTGAGCACGTTGGAGAGGGTCGACTTGCCGGCCCCGTTCTCACCGAGCAGCGCGTGGACCTCGCCGGCCCGCACCTCGAGGTCGACGCGGTCGTTGGCGACGATCCCGCCCGCGAACTGCTTGGTGATGCCGGCCGCGACGACGGCCGCGGCAGCCGTGGTCAGCCCTTCGGGTTGCCGTCGACGCCCTGCACGAACCAGTCCATGGTGAGGATCTCCTCGAGCGTCATCTTCACGCCCTCGGCGACCCGGACGGTGCCGGCCTGGTCGGTGAGGGGCCCGGTGAACTCGTAGAACGTGCCGGCCTCGAGCTCACCGAGGCGCCGCTCGATGAGGGCGCGGGTCTCCGCGCTCACGAGCTCGCCGTAGGGGGCGAGGTGGACGAGGCCGTCGGCGATGCCGCCGTAGTAGGAGCCGGTCTCCCAGCTGCCGTCGGCGGCCGCCTCGACCCGACCGAGGTAGTAGGGACCCCAGTCGTAGAGCGAGGCCGTGAGCCACTGGCCCGGGAAGTTGGCGCTCTGGTCGGAGTCGTACCCGACGAACGGGATGTCGGCGGCCTTGGCCGCCTCACCGGTGGCCGGGCTGTCCTGGCCCGACACCAGCACGTCGACGCCGGACTGCACGAGGCTCTCGGCGGCCTGGCGCTCGGTGGTGGGATCGAACCAGGTGTTGGTCCAGACGACCTTCACCGTGGCGGCGGGGTTGACCTCCTGGGCGCCGATGGCGAGGGCGTTGATGTGGCGGATGACCTCGGGGATCGGGAACGGGGCGACGAAACCGATGGAGCCGTTCTCCGTCGCCGCTCCCGCGGCCAGGCCGGTGAGGTAGATGGTGTCCTCGGAGGCCCCGAAGTACGTGGCCAGGTTGTCGCCGGTGTCGACGCCGGTGGCGTGCTCGAAGTACACGTCGGGGTGCTTCTCCGACAGCTCGGCGAGCGCATCGCCGTAGCCGAACGACGTGGCGAAGATGATCTTGTTGCCGTCGGCGATCAGGTCCTCGATGACCTGGGTGGCCTCGGCGCCCTCCGGCACGTTCTCCTTGAAGGTGGTCTCCACGCTGTCGCCGAGCTGCTCCTCGACGTACTTCCGGCCCTCGTTGTGGGCCTGCGACCAGCCGCCGTCGTTGACCGGGCCGACGTAGATCCACGCCGCCTTGATGGCGTCGGTGGTGCCGCCGCCACTGGTGTCGTCGCTGGCATCGCCGGAATCGTCGCCGCCACAAGCGGCTGCGACCATCGCCAGGGCGGCGAGCAGGAGGACGACGAGCTTCCCGCGACGGGACGGTGACGATCGGGGCACGGTGGGGTTCCTTGTGGTCCGGGGACGTGGTTCGACGGGGGCCCTCGGGAGGTCCGCCCCGCACGTCGGGGCAACGTAGTGCCCGCCTCCACCGGCCGCTACCTGTGGAGGCTCCGAAACCGGATGTTCACGGAGGGGCCCGGCCCCGCTGGCTAGGTTGCGGCGCCGTGGAGGCAGCGACAGAAGGCGATCGGGAGGTCTTGACCTACGAGGCGTTCGGCGGCGCCGTCCGCGACCTGGCCGCGCAGGTGCTCGACAGCGGCTACGACCCGGACTGGCTCGTGTGCATCGCCCGAGGTGGCCTCATGCTCGGCGGGGCGCTGGGCTACGCGCTGCCTCGCAAGAACCTGGCCACGATCAACGTGGAGTTCTACACCGACGTCGACGAGCGGCTCGACGTGCCCGTCGTCCTCCCGCCGGTGCTCGACCTCGTCGACCTCAGCGACACCCGCGTGCTCGTGGTCGACGACGTCGCCGACACCGGCGAGACGCTGCGACTCGTGGTGGACCTGCTGGCGCCGTCGGTGGCCGAGGTCCGGTCGGTGGTCCTCTACGAGAAGTCCCGCTCGGTGCACCGCCCGGAGTACGTCTGGCGCCGTACCGACGCCTGGATCAACTTCCCCTGGTCCACCGAACCGCCGGTCGGCCCACCCCGCCGCACCCCCTGACCCCGCCCCACCGTCACCCGATGCCGGTCAGCGGCGGGGGTCGTCGTCCCGGATGAGGGTGCGGTCGGGGCAGTCGACGATCATCGGGCTGCGGACCACGAGCGGGTGGTCGAAGCTGACATCGCGGGTGATGCCCATCCCGAGGACGGAGGCGTCCACCGTCGCGCCGGCCAGCAGTTCGAGCTCGCGCTCGTGGTAGTAGCGGCAGTTGTCGTACCGAGCCGTCACGTCCACCCGTGCGGTGTGGCCCCGACCCACCCGGGCTGGAAGGTCGTCGCCGTCGACCGTGACGTGCTCGATGGTGACGAGCGGGTAGGGATCGTCCTCGTCGAGCCGGACGCCGGTGACGGTGACGCCGAGCAGCCCCGCGTTGCGCAGCGGGAAGGAGAACGACACGGTGCCGCCGTGCTCGTAGGCCGCCACGTGGGCCCCGCCGTCGAAGCCGGGAAGGCTGATCGCCTCGGCGTCCGGGGCGAAGCGGATGGCGGCGTCCCCGTCGAAGGTGACCGTGCGGACCGTGGCTACGTAGAGCAGCCCGAGGAGCGCCACCAGCCCCGACAACCAGAGGATGTACCGGGAGCGGGAACGAGGCTCGTGGGGCGAGGGCGGTGGCGCCTCGCCCGGTGTGGCGGGACGGTCCCCGCTGAGGCTCCGAGCTGGTGCCACCGCCGGGGCCTCTGTCGCCGTCACCTGGTGCGGGCCCTCCGGCTGGCGGTCAGCACGGCGAGGGCGACCGCGGCGGCGACCACGGCCAGCCCGGTGCGCTGTCCCGCGCCGGTCTTGGGCAGGTGCTCCAGCTGGGAGGTGGGCACGTCGTCCTGCGAACCCGCGACGGACGGGTCGGGACCGGTCGTGCCGCCGCCGGCTGCAGCGGCGTCCTCATCGGGTGCTGCCTGACGACCCGCCGGCATCGACGGCGTGGTGAACCAGTCGCAGTTGGGCGGTGCGGGGTTCGAGGTGCGGTTGTACTCGCCGCACGGGAGGAGCTGGAGGCTCTTGACCGCGTTGCCGGCAGGCAGGAGCGAGCCGATCGCACAATCGGGCAGTGGCAGCAGCGCGTCGAAGCTCACCGTCCCAGAGGCGGCGACGTTGCCCTCCCAGCAGTTGCCGATGCCCTGGTCGTCCCACCAGAGGTCGACGCCGTTGGGTTGCACCACGCCGGCGGGGTGGAACCCGAACCGGTTGTCGGCCACCCGGTTGTAGTTCGACGTGTCGAGCTGCGCGAGCACCTCGGTGTCGCCGCGGATGATGCCGGGGACCCAGAAGAGCATCACTCCGCTGCGCCAGTTGTCGTAGATCTCGTTGTCGTTGACGAGGTTGTAGTTGCCGCCTGCGAAGAGCACGCCGGTGCCGACCGGCACGCCGAAGGCGGGGCACACGACGCCGTCCTCGTAGCCCACGTCCGCAGGGTGTTCGGCCTGGCAGGGGGCGTCGGTCCCCTGCACGTTCTCGTAGAAGTTCACGTTGTTGGCGTAGATCCGGTTGCCCTCGAGCCACGCGTGGTCCTGGGGCATGCCCGGGTGGCCGCCCACGAACGAGTCGGTGACGTAGCCCGCGGCGTTGTGGTGCACGTCGTTGTCGTGGAAGTACACCGAGTTGCCGGCCGTTCCGGAGAAGCCCAGCGCGTTGTGGTGCGTGTCGCAGCCCGTGATCTCCACGGCCCAGCGGGTCAGCGGCGGCCGCTCGGTGCTCTCCGCGTTCACGTCGGCCGCGGAACCGGGGTACACGCCGGAGTCGCCGTTGTGGTGGGCGACGCAGTCACGGATCAGCCCGTGGTCGCTGGTGAAGGTGAGGATGCCGTAGAGGTCGTTGTAGCGGGCCACCACCCGGTCGATGGCGTAGCCGTCGGTCTCGTGGATGTAGACGGCGTTCTCCCGGGCCAGTTCGAAGGTGGCGTTGCGGAGGTAGAAGCCGTCCGCCCGGTCGGCCTTCAGCACGTTGTGCTTCACCCAGTCGCCGTCGTCCTTGAAGCCGGAGGTGAACACCACGTCGGTCGGCTCGGCGCCGGTGCCCTCGATCTGCAGGTTGCAGAGGGCGTTGTCGCACGCCATGTCCGGGTCGGTCGGGTCGTCGCCGGCGATCGTGACGAGGTTGACGATCTCCCCGCACGACACCGTCTGCTCGTAGGTCACGACCCCACCGTCGTAGTCCTCGGTGCACGGGGGCGCCCACGAGGGCTCCTCCCGGTAGTGGCCGGGGAGGACGTAGATGTTCGTGCCCTGCACCGTGACCGCGTCGACCGCCGCCTGCAGGTGCTCGTGGGCGCACTCGGTCAGCAGGTGCTCGTTGAAGGCCCGGAGCGTGGCGTCGGTGATCGTCGCGATGCGGTCGGCGCTGTCGGGCTTGCACACCACGATCTCGGCGGCGGCCTGCTCATGGGTGCGGTAGGTCGGGACCTCGCCCGTGCCGGGCGGGAACTGCGATTCCCGCTCTTCGTGCGCACTGGCGGTGGCCGAGAACGCCAGTCCGGCCGCGAGCACCATCACCGTCAGCGCGCCGCGCGTGACCCCCCGAAATCGTCTCCCCATCGGCCGATCATGCCCGAACCGTCCGCTTCGTGCCGGATGTCCCGAGGGTCGGCAGGGCCGCCACGCGGGCCCGGACGTGCAGAAGGCCCCGCCGGAGCGGAGCCTTCCGAGTGCACCCCCAACGGGATTCGAACCCGTGCCGCCACCTTGAGAGGGTGGTGTCCTAGGCCACTAGACGATGGGGGCTAGGGCCGACGAGCGTACCCGTCCCCGACCTGGCCCGTCACACCCGGTTCCTACTGGAGGAGGCCGAGGATCTCGAG
>JALYWQ010000430.1 GCA_030852625.1 Actinomycetota bacterium | reverse complement strand
GGGCACGGGTTCATGGCCGCCACGAGCAGGAACCGGGCCGGCAACCGGATCGACGCTGCGGCCCGGGCCACCTGCACCGAACCGGACTCCAGGGGCTGGCGCATGGCGTCGAGCACGTGAGGGGCGAACTCGGCCAGCTCGTCCAGGAACAGCACCCCATGGTGGGCAGCGCTGATCTCGCCCGGTCGCAGCAACGCCGTGCCGCCGCCGACCAGGGCCACCGCCGACGCGCCGTGGTGGGGCGACCGGAACGGGGGCTGGCGCACGAGGTCGTTGCTCGGCAGTGGCAGCCCGGCCGCCGAGTGGATCCGGGTGACCTCGAGGGCCTGCCCGTCGCCAAGGGGCGGGAGGATGCCCGGGAGCCGGGTAGCGAGCATCGTCTTGCCGGCGCCCGGCGGCCCGAGCATCAGCAGGTGGTGCCCACCGGCGGCGGCCACCTCGAGGGCGAAGCGGGCCACCGGCTGGCCCCGCACGTCGGCCAGGTCGGGCAGCACCGCCGGATCCGACGGCCCGGCCTCGACAGCGGTGGCCACGGGCCACGGCTCGTCGCCGGCGAGGTGGGCGATCACCGCACCCAGGGTGCGGACCGGATGCACGACGCACCGACCCAGCAGCACCGCCTCCGCTGCGCTGGCCGCCGGAACCACGAGGGCCCCGTCCCCGAGGGCCTCGGTGAGGCACACGGTGCCGGACACGGCCCGGACGCTCCCGTCGAGCCCGAGCTCGCCGAGGAAAGCCCGATCGCCAACCGCCTCCTGGGTCACATTCTTGAGCGCCACGAGCAGGGCGACCGCGATGGCCAGGTCGAGGCCCGATCCCACCTTCCGCACGGTGGGCGGCGCCAGGTTCACGGTGATGCGCTTCATGGGCCAGGCCACGCCGCTCGAGTGCAGGGCGGCCCGCACGCGGTCACGGGCCTCCCGGCAGGAGGCGTCGGGCAGGCCGACCACGGTGTAGCTGGGGAGGCCGTCGGTGATGTGGACCTCGACGGTGACGGGGTAGCCGTCGATGCCGAGGAGGCAGGCGGAGCGGACGATGCCGAGCACGGGCTTCCTTCGCGGTGGGCGCACGAGGTGCGGGGACCGGAGGAGGCCGTGGAACGCGCCGGCCGTCGAGACGCTGATCGCATCCTAGGCAGGCGGTACGACAGCGGGGAAGGGCCCATGCGAAGCTGGCCCCATGGGACTCAACCCCTACCGACCGCACCGCCGGTCCCCCGCCGACTACGCCCTCGTGGCCGGCGCGCTCATCGTCTGCCTGCTGCTCGTCCTCTGGGCCTTCTTCGGCTGAGCCCGAGCCGCGCACCCCGCGACCCTCGTCAGAAGGCGCCCTCGAGCACGGTCAGCTCGTCGCCCAGGATCGACACCACGTCGAACCGCAGCTCGCGGCCCCGGCCCGGGTGGACCTCGAGGAACCGCAGGGCCAGCACCCGGATCCGCCGCTGCTTGTCACGCGTGATGGCCTCCACCGGGGCGCCGAAGGCCGCGGTGCGCCGGGTCTTCACCTCCACGAAGGCCAGCACCCGGCCCTTGCGCACGACGAGGTCGAGCTCGCCGTCGCGGCAGCGCCAGTTGCGCGCCACCACCTCGTAGCCCCGCCGCTCGTACCACGCCGCGGCCCGCGCCTCGCCGGCGGCGCCGAGCGCCTGCCTCGCCTTCGTCATCACGAACCCCCGTTGGGTTCCCTACAGCTCCTGTCGGGGGAGCTCCTCGATGTTGACGTCCTTGAACGTGACGATGGTGACCGAGGCCACGAAGCGGGTGGTGCGGTACATGTCCCACACCCAGGCGTCCCTGAGCTGGAGCTCGACGTAGGTGCGCCCGTCGGCACCGTGCACGGTGCGATTGACCTCGTTGGCGAGGTAGAAGCGCCGCTCGGTCTCCACCACGTAGGCGAACATCGGCGCGACGTCCTTGTACTCCTTGTAGAGCTGGAGCTCGATCTCGGCCTCGTAGCGTTCGAGGTCCTCGGCGCTCATGGCGGCAACGCTATCCGGCGGGTGTCACAGGAAGGCGGTCCGGCCCGGTGGCCACACCCGGGCGATGGCCCGGCCGACGATGGTGTCGACCTCGATGGGCCCGATGTCGGGGAAGCGGCTGTCGTGCGAGTTGTTCCGGTTGTCCCCCATCACGAACACGTGCTCGGCCGGCACCTCGAGAGGGCCGAAGTCGGTGGTGGACACCCCAGCCGGCAGGTACGGCTCCTCGAGGATCACCCCGTCGATCGTCACCCGCCCGTTGCGGCCCTCGATCACCTCGCCAGGTAGGCCGACCACTCGCTTGATGAGCTCACGGTCGCCGGGATCGCGGAGGGCGACGGCCTCGAGCACGTCGTGGAAGATGCCCTCGACGAAGCTCTCGTCGTCGGCGGGAACCGCCGGTGACGGGAACACGACGATGTCGCCGCGGTGCACGTCGTGGAGGCGGTAGGAGGTGCGGGACACCACCACCCGGTCGCCCTCCCGGAGCTGCGGCTCCATCGACGCGCTCGGGATGAAGAAGGCCTGGGCCAGGAACCCCTTCACGAGCAGCGTGAGGACGATGGCCGCCACCAGGAGGACCGGCAGCTCGAGCAGCCAGCGATAGCGCTTCCACCACGGCTCGGGCACCGGCGGCGCCACGAGCCGTTGGCGACGGGCGGGAGGCGCGGTGGTCGACATGGCGGCCTAGATCATGGAGCACGCGGCCCGTCGGTTCGCCATCGGGGTGCGATCATCCGGGGGTGGACGACGACCAGCTCTGCCCCTGCGGCTCCGGAGCGACGCTCGCGGCGTGCTGCGGCCCGGTGGTGCGCGGCGACCGCCCCGCACCCACCGCCGAGCGTCTCATGCGATCGAGGTACACGGCCTTCGTGCTGCGTGACGAGGCCCACCTGCTGCGGTCGTGGCACCCGTCGACCCGACCCGCCGACGTGCGGTTCGCGCCCGGGCAGGCCTGGACCGGCCTCGAGGTGCTGGCCACCACCGGCGGCGAGTTGATCGACCAGGAGGGCACCGTCGAGTTCATCGCCCGCTTCGAACGCCGAGGCCGCCCAGGCGCCCTCCACGAGCTCAGCCGCTTCCTGCGCGACGACGGCCGTTGGACCTACGTCGAGCCGGTCGACGCCGAGCTCGACTGAACGAGCTCGACGGCGAGTCGAGCGCTACGTAGCGGTCACGTCAGATGGGGAACCGGTGTGGCAGGTGCACGTCAGACGTGCAGATTCCACACCGATTCGAGAGAGCCCGCAGACGAGCGACTAACGCTCGCGCTTCTCCTTGATAACTCTGATCAGAGTCACTGTGCAGTTGCTCCACGCTGAACCGGCTCCCTTCCTTGCTCGTCGGTTTGAAAGATCATGAGCCAACCGGTCCAGCGATCCGGGGACCTGCCCGAAATGGGTCGATCGCCTCATGCGCTCCTACTGGTCGGTCGACCATCCTGGCCGCTCCGACACCAGCAACCTGCGCGACGAGCGAGACGGAGATGCCGAACACCTACGACCTGAAGCTGACCAACGGTGCGATCACCCTCGCCCGACACTGGATCCCGGACCCTGACGCCCCGACTCGTCCTCCGATGGGTGGTGGCGGAACACGCGCCGGACTGCCGGGACGATCGACAGCGGGTCGGGTGTCGACGGTGTGGAGCCAACGCAGTCGTCGGCACATGCGCTTCGAGTTCGGTGCGCTGCCGTGGGAGATGCTCGGGAAGCGACCGGTGATGATCACCCTCACCTACCCCGGTGAGTGGGAGGTCTGGGTACCGAACGCTCGCGTCCTCGCAAAGCACCGCGAAGCGTTCCGAGCCCGCTGGGAGCGTCGCTACGGTCCGGTCATCGGTGCGTGGGTGACTGAGTTCCAGAAGCGAGGGGCGCCGCACCTCCACCTGTACGTCGCTCTGCCCGACAGCGTCAGCGAGGACGAGTACAAGGGCCTGCAGCAGCGCACCATCAACCGTCGGCTGACCGAGCGCAACTACGGCAGCTACGAGGCTCGCAAGCGCCTTCGGGCACCTCGAGGTGACTTCGCCATGTGGCTCCGCACCGCCTGGTGGCAAGTCGTCGGGAGCGAGCTGAAGGCGCACCACGGACGAGGCGTTGACATCGCCACCGCCTTCTACAGCGACCAGGCGGAGAGCATGGCCAACCGGGCACGCGTGGCGGAGTACTTCTGGCGGGAGTCCGGCAAGTGGGCCCAGAAGAACCCACCGGATGGGTTCGGCTCCCTGAAGTTCTACGGCCGATGGGGCGGTAAGCGTGGTTTCAACCCAGTCGTCACCGAGGCACAACTGTCCGACACCGCCGGGTACGAGATCCGACGAGTGCTACGACGAATGCAACTCGGCAAGATGCGCGAGGCGGCGAAGCGAACCGGTCGGAGGGTCCATCGCCATGCGGGACGGTCCCGTGGTCGAGACGGGCTGACGGTGTTCAACGTCGACGGGCGATCACAGGGTCCGCGACTGCTCGACTGGGCTGAGCGGACGGTGATGCTCAAAGCCGGGTGGCCCACTCCCGAGGAGACCGGGGGATTCCGCCGATTCGATCGAGCGATGTTGAGGATGTTCCCAGAGATCCCGATCGATACCGAGGGTCCGCCTGAACCTTGGGATGACGTTGAGTTTCCCGAATGGATCGATCCCGAAGATGCGCTCCACGACGCCTACGTGGCCCACCTCGAACGCGAGCGTGCAATCGATGACCATCTCGAAGCCCTGGCTCATCGAGAGTGGCGCAAGGCGGTCCTACGAGAACAGGACCGACGTCGCTACGCCCAGCGAAAGGGATGACCCATATTGCGGGTTACGCGCCGTCCGGCGGGACCAGCGCGTCGAGCCCGACCTCGCGGAGGTACTGAGAGATGCTCGCGGCCCGCCGCACCTGCCATAAAGGATTCAAGGTGGCGAGCAGGTCGAGTTGGACC
>JALYWQ010000422.1 GCA_030852625.1 Actinomycetota bacterium | reverse complement strand
CGGCGGGCGTGGGCCACCACATCGGCCACGCCGTTCTGGTGCAGCAGGAGGATCACGAACACGATCAGCGAGCCGATGATGAGGTCCCACTGGTCCTCGAGGCTGATCCAGTCCTCGATCACCCGGGTCCCGAGGCCGCCGATGGCGTTCGGGGCCGCGAACGCGGCGCCGAGGACGTAGCCCAGCCCACCGATCACCGCGTAGCCGAGGCTGTTGATCGACGCGAACACGTTGAAGTCGTTGTAGGTGATCACCTGGCCGCGGAAGCCGACGAGCACCCCGGCCACCGCGGCGAGCCCGGCGGCCACGGCGAAGGCGTAGAGCTTCACCCCGAACACCGAGATCCCGAGCGAGGCCGCCGCCCGCTCGTTGGTGCGCACGGCGATGAGCCGCCGGCCGGTGCGCGACCGCCGGAGGTTGGCCACCATCAGGGCCAGCACCACGAAGCAGGCCAGGCTCACGGCGGCCCAGGCGTGCGGGTGGTTGAAGGCGTCGACGGCGACGCCGAAGAGCTCGACGCGACCGATGCGAGTCCCGCCGTCGAGGGGGGCGCCGAGGTAGTTGGGGTTGGCGAACACCACCTCCGACACGAGGAAGCCGAGTCCGAGCGTGACCACCGCGAGGTTCACGCCGCGCGTCCGCAGCGCAGGCAGGGCGAACACCAACCCCACCGGGATCGTCAGGAGCACGCCGAGCACGATGGCCAGCTCGATGGGGACGTCGGCCCGCACCAGCCGGCCGGAGAGGAGGGCGCCGATCCCCGCCAGCGCCCACTGGGCCAGAGAGATCTGGCCGGCGTAGCCGGTGAGCACGACGATCGACAGGATCATCACCGCGCTGGCGAGGGAGATGTAGGTGGCCTGGGCCCAGGCTTCGTCCATCACGAAGAAGAGGAGGGCGAGCACGATCCCCGAGGCGAGCACCACGGCTCGAGGGCTGATCTCGCCGGTACCGAGCCGCGGGAGCCGCACCGCCACGTGCGAGCGCAGCGGCAGGCCACGGCCCCGCACCACCACGACGATGAAGATGACGAGGAAGGCCGGCATCCGGTTGAGGCCGGCGATCATGTCCTGGCCGAAGAAGTCGGTGATGTCGCGGCCGTAGAGCGTGGCCATGGCCTCGCCGACGCCGATGATCAACCCGCCGAGGAGCGTCAGCGGGAAGGAGTGGAACCCGCCGAGGAGTGCGGCACCCAGGCCGGCCACGGTGACCACGATCGTGAAGGTGGTCGCCGAGAGGCCGGTGAGCGGCGCCGCGAGCACGGCGGCCAGTCCGCCGAGCATCCCGCCCAAGGTCCAGGTGATGGCGGCCAGGCGGTCGGGCGACCACCCGAGCGTGCGCACCGCCCGCTCGTTCTGGGCGCTGGCGTTGATGGCCAGCCCGGTGCGGGTGTAGCGGGTCCAGGCCCAGAGCCCCGCCGTCACGGCGATGGTGATGCCGACGAGGTAGAGCCGCTCCTCCTGCACCCGGATGTCGCCCCACGTGAACACGTCGTCGGGCAGGTAGCCGTCGACCGGGCGGTTGGCGGCGCCGTAGCGCTTGGACACCACGGCCTGGAGCACCCCGAGCAGGCCGATCGTGGCGATGACCCGGACGATGGGAGCGGCGTTGCGCAGGGCCCGGAGGACGAGCGCCTGGAACGCGAGGGACACCGCCCCCGCCGCGAGCACCGCCAGCACGATCGAGGGCAGGACGGCGAGGTCGCGCTCGTCCTGCAGTTCGACGAAGGCCAGGTAGGCGGCGAGGGTGCCCACGGCGCCCTGCCCGAAGTTGACCAGTCCCGACCCGCGGTAGATGAGGACGGCGCCCTGCGCGAACAAGGCGTAGGTGGCTCCCGCGCCGAGCCCGATGATGGCGAACTGCAGGAACGACTGCACCGCTACCAGCCTTCGTAGGAGCTCATCGACAGACGGCCTCCGGGTGCGGGCCCAGCGCCCGTCACCCGGAGGTCGTCAGGAATCAGCAGGGCGCAGGGGCACCGATGGGTGAGCCGCAGAGGACCTCGTCGAAGCTGATCTCGCCCCGCTTGACGAAGTTGCCGTCGAACTCGCCCTCGGCCTCGGGGTCCCACCGCCAGATCGCCCAGTGGTTCGTGCCGGCTCGCTGGAAGATGCCGGGGTGGTTGCGGGCCGGGGTCCAGTCCTCGCCACCGAAGATGTCGAGCATCGGCACGTCGGTCGCCGAGTTCAGCATGGCGGTGATCCCGTCGCGCGTGAACTCGGTCATGTTGGCGTCGCGCATCATGCGCAGCAGCGCGTACAGCCCGATCCACGATCGCATCGGGCTGGCCTTGAGGTTCTCGG
The DNA here is from genome assembly GCA_030852625.1 of Actinomycetota bacterium. Classification (GTDB taxonomy): domain Bacteria; phylum Actinomycetota; class Acidimicrobiia; order Acidimicrobiales; family VFJN01; genus VFJN01. Next base: position 1,785 of record JALYWQ010000422.1, on the reverse strand, counting down.
CGTCGAGCGCGGCGTCGCCGGAGGCGGCCAGGTCGTCGCGCAGCGCCTCGTACACGGGCAGGTCGAAGGTGGCCGGCGGGAAGGACCACGCGAACACCATCTGCTCGGCGAAGTCGCCCAGCTCGGCGACCGTGGAGTGGGCGAAGGTGCCGAGGGCCGACCCGATGAGGAGGTCGGTGCCGAGCTGCTGGCCGGCCCGCACCACCTGCACCGCTTCCTGCTCACCGAGGGCCAGGTTGATGCCGCCGACGCCCGCGTCCTGCGCGCCCAGGATGAACTGGTTGAAGTCGGTCGTTCCGGCCGGCACGGGGAGGTCGAGCGGGAAGGTGGCGCCGTCATCGGCGTAGATGCCGCTGATCACCGGCACGAGCGCGCTCGACGCGGCCAGCCCGACCCGCACGAACCCCTGCTCGGTCACCCCTTCCTCGAGAAGCGCCTTCGGGAGCATGAAGGTGACGCCGGTGCCCGAGGCGTCGAGCGGGTAGGCGTTCTGGTCGCCCCAGTCGCTCGGCGTCACGTTGCCGGCGACCCGTGGGATCTTGGCCTGGGCGAACGCGGCCGAGACCTCGGCCTGCCCGGCGGTGCCCTGGTCGTTGACGGTGGCCACGACGCCGGCCTGGTCGAGCTCGCGCACGCAGGCGATGCCCTGGTCGGTGTTGGCGCCGTCGTCGCACGTGTGCACCTCGATGCACGAGCCGTTGGCCCCGCCGCGCTCGTTGAACGCGGCCGCCGACGCCTCCAGGGCGGTGGCCTGGTCCTTGAGCGAGAGCACGGGCGACTCGAAGACCGTCACCAGGCCGATGCGCAACGGCTCCTTGGCCTCGTCGCACGGGCCGTCGTCCCAGAGGCCGATGGCCTCGTAGTCGATCGCCGCACCACCGCCGGTGTCGCCACCGGCGTCGTTGTCGTCGCCGTCATCGCCACCACACGCGGCGGCGACGAACGTCAGCGACAGCGTGATCGCGAGCACGCGAACGAGGTTCTTCGACATCCCGGCTGCTCCCCCCCTGGACGGTTTCCCGACCAGATCGTTGTTCAGGACTCGGCGCTCACTATCGCACGGCGTCGCGACGAGGTTCGGGGGGCATTCGGGCGAACCGGTCCATTGGACGCGAACTTTCGACGTCTCCATCATCGCTCGACCTCCCCCCGGAGAATGCTGTGCGGGTGCACAGCAGCCTCCGTTCCTAGCACAGCGATCACCGACCGGCTCCCGTCGTGCGAGGCTCGGAGGGTGGCCTTCCCCGAACCGAAGCTCGGCGACGTCGACGACCTCGCCACCCTCCTCGACCTCGAGGAGCTCGACCGCGATCTGTTCCGGGGCCGCAACGGGAACCACGGCGACCCACGGGTGAGCCTCTACGGCGGCCAGGTCGCCGCGCAGGCCCTCCGGGCCGCCGGGCACACCGTCCCGGACGGTCGGCTGCCCAACTCGCTCCACGGCTACTTCCTGCGACCCGGTCAGCCGGACCACCCCGTGATCTTCTCCGTCGACCGGGACCGCGACGGTGGATCGTTCTCGGCTCGCCACGTGCGGGCGATCCAGCACGGGGAGGTGATCTTCTCGATGCTGGCCAGCTTCAAGCAGCCTGAGCCGGCCACCACCTACGAGGTCGCCGTCACCCGCGAGGTGCCCGCGCCGGAGGAGGTGGAGGCCCGCGGCTGGGACGTGCTCGTCGAGACCCGTGAGGTCAGCCGGCGGGAGATCCACGGCCACGGGGTGAGCGATTGCCTCTGGGCCCGAGTGAACACGCCGCTGCCCGACGACCCGATGGTGCACGCCTG
>JALYWQ010000416.1 GCA_030852625.1 Actinomycetota bacterium | reverse complement strand
GGGCGGGATGTCGGGAGCATCCCGTAGCGGAACGGAGTCGGGTCATGCATCGTGCGAGATCACCCCCTAGGACCTCGCGAAAGGGCGTAACCCCGTGGTCTCGACGAACAAGAGCCGGCGCCGCGTGCTCCGCGGCCTGGCCGCCGGCGGCGCCGTCACGGCGACGACCGTGGCCTCCACCCGTCCCGCCGACGCCCTGCTGCGTGGCCTGCTCGGACCCAAGACCCTGCCGGGGCTGACCGAACCGGGTGGCCTCCTGGAGGTGCTCGGCAAGAACCTCGACCCGGTCACCTCCCAGCTCGGCATCACCCTCAACGCGCCGGCACCGGCCACGCCCTTCGACATCGATCCCGCGGTGCTCCACCGGCTGCGCCGATGGACCTACGGCCCCACCCCCGCCCTGAAGAGCTCCGTGCGGACCGGACCGCAGGCGGCCGCCTACCTCGAGCAGCAGCTCAACCCGAGCGCCATCGACGACTCGGCGTGCGACGCGGCCCTCGCGCCGTTCCCGTCCAACCGGCTCACCGGCAAGCAGGTGGCCGCTCGCTACGGGCTCGTGCAGCGGGCCACTGGCAGGAGCCTGCCGACCGGCGCCCTGCTGTCGGAGTCCGTGGCCATCAAGACCGTCCGGGCCATCCACACCGACCGGCAGCTGCTCGAGCGGATGACCGAGGTGTGGATGGACCACTTCAACGTCCCCGGCGTCGGACAGCTCCTGGTCCATCGCCAGCACTTCGAGAACACCGCCGTGCGCCCGAACGCGCTCGGCTCGTTCGCCTCGCTGCTCACTGCAGCCACCACCCACCCGGCGATGCTCCTCTACCTCGACCAGTGGGGCTCGACGAAGGAGCACCCCACCCAGAACCACCCGCGCGAGCTGCTGGAGCTGCACACCGTGGGCGTCGCATCGGGGTACGGAGAGGACGACGTCATCGCCGCCTCGCGCCTGATGACCGGGCTCACCATCGTCGACCACGGCTACCGCTGGGACCAGGCCCGCCACGACACCGGTGCCGTCACCATCCTCGGCCGCACCTGGGGACCGGACACCGGCGAAGCGGCCGTGCAGGAGTTCCTGCAGTTCCTGGCCCGCCACCCCGCGACGGCCACCCGGGTCGCTACCAAGCTGTGCCAGACCTTCGTGTCGGATGCGCCGTCAGCGCAGCTCGTGGCCTCGGCGGCCGAGGTGTACCAGCGCAACGACACCCAGATCGCGCCCGTCCTCCGGCACATCTTCGCCAGCGCCGAGTTCGCGGAGGCCGCGGGCCGGAAGCTCCTCCGGCCCTTCGAGATGCTGGTGGCGACGGCCCGGGCCGCCCAGCTGGTGCCGAGCTTCGTCGGGTTCGGGACGGCTGAGGCGCTCGTGGGCGGCATCCTCCCCGGCGCACCCGGCCTGGTCCCCGACACCGATCTGGCCGGCTTCCTCGCCACCGCCGCCCCGAAGAGCCCCTTCGCCGGCCTGGCCGGCCTGGGAGTCGACGCCGGCGCCCTGCTGGCCTCGGCCCGACCCGGCCGCGATCCCGTCTCGGCGTTGGCCGACCTCGTGATGTCGAGCGGCCAGCACCCGGGTGGCTGGGGGCCTCCGAACGGCTACCCCGTCGTCGCCGGACCGTACCTGGCCGGCTCGGCGTTCTTCCGGCGCCTCAGCACCGTGATGGTCGCCGCCGGTGGCGCCTCGAAGCAGCTGCTCACCAACTACCCCGCCCTCCTCGGGTTCCCGGCGTCGATCACCCAACGGGAGCTGTTCGTGGCGCTCTTCCGGGCACTGACCCACCGACCGCCGACCGACTCGGAGATCGCCACGCTGGCCCCTGGGATCGTCCCCAGCCAGGTCGTCGCCACCCGGCAGATCGGCCCGCTCGCCGAGCGGTGGGCACCGATCGTCGCCGCCCTCCCCGAGAACAACCTGCGATGAGGACTCCCACGATGACCTCCCCTGCCATCAGCCGCCGCACGTTCTTCAAGGGGGCCGCCGCTGCGGGCGCGGCCGGCGCCGTCGCCCCGTTCCTCGCC
>JALYWQ010000403.1 GCA_030852625.1 Actinomycetota bacterium | reverse complement strand
GCCGTCCACCGCCGTCGTCACCGTGCCGTGGACCCGCAACGAGCGCAGCGCCGTCGCCGGCATCAAGACCACGTCCTACGCCGAGAACGTACGCGCCCTCGCCCGGGCCCACGAACGCGGAGCCAGCGAGGCCCTGTTCGCCAACACCGTCGGGCAGCTCTGCGAGGGCACCGGGTCCAACGTGTTCGTCGTGGTCGACGGGACCGTCCTCACCCCGCCGCTGTCGTCGGGCTGCCTCGCGGGCGTCACCCGTGCCCTCGTCCTCGAGTGCCACGACGTCACCGAGCAGGACCTCCCCCTCGACGTGCTCCGCACCGCGGATGAGGTGTTCCTCACCTCGACGGGCCGTGACGTCCAAGCGGTCCACCAGATCGACGACCGGGCCCTCGACCCCGGGCCGATCACCGCCGAGGCAGCGGCCGCCTTCGCCGAACTCGCCACCGACCTCGACCCCTAGACCGACACCAACCAACGTCTGTGTTGGCTGCGGCCCGGATACCGGACCTCAGGCATCACAGACGTTGCTCAGTCGGGGGCGGCTCGGAGGTGGATGACGTCGCCGGCGGCGACGGTCTGGGTCATCAGCAGGTCGTCCTCCACCACGAGGTGCCCGAGCTCGGTGATGTCGATCGCCGTCCCGACGATCTCCTCGCCGTCGGCCAGCTCCACCCGCACCCGCTGCCCGAGGGTGGCCGAACGCTTGCGCCACGCCTCCAACAGCGGGATCCGGTCGCTCGACGCGACGAGCGGCGTGTAGCGGAGGTCGAGGTGCTGGAGGAGGGCGATGAGCAGGTCTTCGCGGTCGACGGGAGCGCCCATGATGTGGTTGCAGGAGGTGGCGACGAGGCTGAGGTCGTCGGGGAGCTCCTCCGGCCAGTCGACGTTGATGCCGATCCCCACCACCACCGCATCGCCGTCCGACTCGGCGAGCACGCCGGCCAGCTTGCGATCACGCTCGGACCCGTCGCCCGGCCACACGAGGTCGTTGGGCCACTTCAGCTTGGTGGTGAGGCCGGCCACCTCGGCCACCGCGTCGACAGCGGCGACGGCGACCGCCATCGTGCACAGGTCGCGCACCTCGGCGGGCGGTCGCAACAGGACCGACAAGAGCAGCGACGACCCCGGCGGCGCCACCCAGGTGCGACCCTGCCGCCCGCGCCCGGCCGACTGGTGATCGGCGACGACGACGATCCCCTCCGGCCCGTTCTGGCGGGCGAGGGCGATGGCGTCGGCGTTGGTGGACCCGGTGGACGCGATCCACCGGACGTCGGCGAACCGACGACCCCGTCCACCGGTGAGAGCTGATCTGGCACGTTGACCCGGCACGCAACTAACCATAAGGGGTGCTCACGAAGGTCTTGATCGCCAACCGAGGCGAAATCGCAGTCCGAGTCATCCGAGCGTGCAAGGAGATGGGCATCTCCACCGTCGCGGTCTACTCCGACCTCGATCGGGACTCGCTCCACGTCCGGTTGGCCGACGAGGCCTACGCCCTGGGCGGCCAGACGGCGGCTGAGAGCTACCTCAACACCGAGCGCATCCTCGAGGTGATCGAGCAGTCGGGGGCCGACGGCGTCCACCCCGGCTACGGCTTCTTCTCCGAGAACACCGACTTCGCCCGGGCCATCACCGAGCGCGGCGTGGCCTTCATCGGCCCCCCGCCGGAGGCCATCGAGGTGATGGGCGACAAGGTGAGCAGCCGGATCGCCGCCGAGAAGGCCGGCGTGGCGGGCGTGCCCGGCACCACCGAGTTCCTCTCCTCGTCCGACGAGGTCGTGGCGTTCGGCAACGAGCACGGGTGGCCGGTGGCCATCAAGGCTGCCTACGGCGGCGGTGGCCGGGGCATGCGCGTCGTCCAGTCGGCCGACGAGGCCGCCTCGGCGCTGGAATCGGCCCAGTCGGAGGCCCTGAAGGGCTTCGGCCGCGACGAGTGCTACGTCGAGCGCTACCTCACGTGGCCCCGCCACGTGGAGATGCAGATCATCGGCGACACCCACGGCAACGTCGTGTGGGTCGGCGAGCGCGACTGCTCGGCCCAGCGGCGCCACCAGAAGCTGATCGAGGAGTCGCCGGCGCCGGCCTTCCCCGCCGAAACCCGCCAGGCCATGGGCGAGGCGGCCGTGAAGGTGGCCAAGGCGTGCGGCTACTACAACGCCGGCACCGTCGAGTTCCTCTACCAGGACGGCGAGTTCTGGTTCCTCGAGATGAACACCCGCCTCCAGGTGGAGCACCCCGTCACCGAACTGGTGTCGGGCATCGACCTGGTGCGGGAGCAGATCCGGGTGGCCTCGGGCGAGCCCCTGTCCTTCACGCAGGACGAGGTCGACCTGCGGGGCTGGGCCATCGAGGTCCGCGTCAACGCCGAGAACCCGGCCGGCGGGGCCTTCCTCCCCTCGCCCGGCAAGATCACCGAGCTCGTGCCGCCGCAGGGATTCGGCGTGCGCTGGGACGGCGGGTACGCGGCCGGCGACGAGGTCAGCCAGTACTACGACAACCTCGTCGGCAAGCTGATCGTGTGGGGCAGCGACCGCGACACGGCCATCAACCGCATGATCCGGGCCCTCGAGGAGATGGTGATCGAGGGTGTCGCCACCACGATCCCCGCCGACCTCGCCATCCTCCGCCACGCCGACTTCCAGGCCGCCGAGCACTCCACCAAGTGGGTGGAGGACAAGCTCGACCTCACCGGCATCGACGCCTCCCCCGCGGCGGCGCCGAGCGACGACGACGGACCGGCCAAGGTGCAGCGCGACGTCGACGTGGAGATCAACGGGAAGCGCTTCGCCGTCAAGATGTGGGTGCCCGACGTGCCGATGGCCGTCGTGGCCGGTGGCGCCGCCGGTGCCTCCCCCCGTCCCCGTCGGGCCGCCGCTGGCGGCGCGGCCGCAGCAGGCAGCGGCAAGGTCGCCGTCCCCATGCAGGGCACCATCGTGAAGGTGCTCGTGGAGGTCGGCCAGGCCGTCGAGGTGGGTCAGCCGGTCTGCGTGCTCGAAGCCATGAAGATGGAGAACAACATCGCCGCCGACAAGGCCGGCACCGTCACCGAGGTGAAGGTCGCTCCTGGCCAGTCGGTGGGTTCCGGCGACATCGTCGTCGTCATCGACTAGCGCCCGGCATCACCCGAGGGCATAGGCCGCGACCGCCGCAGCAGCCGAGGCGGTGAGCGCGGCGTGCCACCACGCCGGCGGCGTGTCGTCCCGACCGAAGCAGCCGCAACTCCCGATCGGTCGCCCGGAGCGCAGCGCCACCATGACGAACGCGGTGAAGGCCGCGTAGCTGAGGGCCACCAGCAGCCAGAGGGCCGACCCCCCGACCGCGACGGCAGTCACCCCCAAGATCAGCTCCGCTGTGGCGCCCACCCGCACGAGCGTCGGCGACGACGGCAGGCCCATCGCCCGTAGAGCGCCCACCGTCATCGTGGGATCGAGGACCTTCGCTCCCCCGGCGTACGCGAGGACGGCGGCCGCCACGAGCGCGGGGACGATCACGGCCGCTCGGCTGCCCGGCTACTCGGCGGCTTCGGCCAGGGCCTCGGCGAGCGACGGGTGCACGAGGAGGCTGTCGACGATGTCGCTCACCTTGAGCCCGTTGGTGACGGCCACGGCGAGCACCGAGATGAGCTCACCGGCGTGTCGACCGACCACCGAGCCGCCGAGCACCACGCCGGTGGCGGGGTCGCTCACGATCTTGACGAAGCCCTTGGTGTGGCTCTCGATGAGAGCCTTGGGGGTGCCGGAGAACGGGACCTTCGTGACCCGCACCTTCCGCCCGACGGCAAAGGCATCGGCTTCGGCCAGCCCCACGTCGGCGATCTCGGGGACGGTGAAGATGGCCGACGCCGCCTTGTCGTAGTCGAGCTCACGGGACGTGCGGCTCTGCACACCCATCACGTGCTCGGCGATCTTGCGGCCCTGCATCGACGCCACCGACGACAGCGGCAGCTTCCCCGACAGGTCACCGGCCGCGTAGATGTGGGGCACGTTGGTGCGGCACTGCTGGTCGATGGGGACGTAGCCGCCACCGTCGACCGTGACCCCGGCCGTGTCGAGGCCCAGCCCCTCGCTGTTGGGGATGGAGCCGATGGCCAGCAGCGCATGGGAACCGGTGGCCACCCGCCCGTCGTCGCAACGGACCGACACCTTGGAGCCCTCGACGTCGATGCCTTCGGCGCGGGCGCCCTTCAGGAGGCGCACCCCACGGCTCAGCAGCTCCTCCTCGAGGGCCGCCGCCACCTCGGGGTCCTTCTGGGGCAGCACCTGCTGCCGCGACACGATGAGGGTGACGTCGCTCCCGAGGGAGCTGAACATGTGCACGAACTCGACGCCCGTGACCCCGGAGCCGATGACGACGAGGTGCTCGGGCATCTCCGGCGGCGGGTAGGCCTGCCGGGTGGTGAGGACGCGGTTGCCGTCGACGGCCGCCCACTCGGGGATCCGGGGCCGGCTGCCGGTGGACAGGAGGATGGCGTCGGCCTCGAGCTCCACCGGGCCGGCGGTGGTGTCGGCCACCACCTCGTGCGGGCCGGTGAGGCGGGCCGACCCGCGGATCAGGCGCACCCCCTGGCTCGTGAGCAAGCCGGTGGTGTCGGTCTCCAGTCGGTGGGAGATGCCGCCGATGCGGGTCTTCAGGGCATCGAGGTCGAGGGCCGCCTCCACGCTGGTGAGGCCCATCTCGCTGGCCCGCCCGATCAGCCCCTTCGCACCGCCGGTGGCGATCATGGCCTTCGACGGGATGCAGTCCCAGAGGTGGGCCGCACCGCCCACGACGTCCTTCTCGACGAGCGTCACCTCCGCCCCGAGCCGCGCCGCGTGGGTGGCCGCGATGTTGCCGGCCGGTCCACCACCGATGATCACGAGCCTCAGAGCCACGACCCCGAGGCTACAAGGGTGCCGTCAGGGCCCCGACCAGCTCGCAGCCCCTGATTCTGCTGCCCGGCACGCTCGGCCGTAATCTGCCGAGGTGACCGACCGACCCAGCCTCGACGACTGGAAGGCCCTCGCCGAGAAGGACCTGAAGGCAGATCCCGACACCCTGATCTGGGAGACGCCCGAGGGCATCCCGGTGCGGCCCCTCTACACGGAGGCCGACCTCGACGGGGTCGAGCACCTCGGTGGGCTCCCGGGCTTCGCCCCGTTCGTCCGCGGGCCGCGGGCGACCATGTACGCCGGCCGGCCGTGGACCATCCGGCAGTACGCCGGGTTCTCCACCGCCGAGGAGAGCAACGCCTTCTACCGCCGCAACCTGGCCGCTGGTCAGCAGGGCGTGTCCGTGGCCTTCGACCTGGCCACCCACCGGGGCTACGACTCCGACCACCCCCGCGTGGTCGGCGACGTCGGCAAGGCCGGTGTGGCCATCGACTCGGTCGAGGACATGAAGATCCTCTTCGACGGCATCCCCCTCGAGAAGATGTCGGTGTCGATGACGATGAACGGCGCCGTGCTCCCGGTGCTGGCGTGCTTCGTCGTCGCCGGCGAGGAGCAGGGCGTCACCCAGGACCA
>JALYWQ010000389.1 GCA_030852625.1 Actinomycetota bacterium | reverse complement strand
TGGTGTGGTGGGTCAGCTCGTCGGGGGTGCCGAAGGCGTCCCGGGTGCCGGAGATGAACAGGCACGGCACGGTCAGCCGTGGGAAGTGCTCGATGCGGAGGTTCTCGGGCTTCCCCGGTGGGTGCAGCGGATAGCAGACGAGGACGAGGGCGGCGGCGGGGAGCCCGTCGGCGACGGCGATCGAGCAGATCCGCCCGCCCATCGAACGGCCACCGAGCACGATGCGGTGGGGCGGCACCCCGGCGGCTTCGGCGAGCAGGCCGGCCTCCTCCTCCACGCAGGCGAGGAGCTTGGGCGGCCGGTCGGGGGCTTTGCGACCCTCTCGCCGGTAGGGGAAGTCCCGCCGGGCGACGGGCAGTGGCGCCAGCGCCTCCTCGATCCGCACGAGCGACGGGTGGCTGGCCGAGCTGCCGGCGCCGGGGAACAGCAGCACCGCCCCCGGCTTCGTCGACCTCCTCGGGCTCACGCGGCGCCCAGGAGGATGCGACGGGCCTCGGTGAGGTCGGCGATGCGCTGAGCGGCGTCCTCGCTGGCCCCGCCGTGGTCGGGGTGGGCGTCGCGCAGGCGGTCCCGGAACTGGCGCTGGACGGCGGCGCGATCGGGCACCGCCCAGGCGCCACCGGGCGCCGTCAGGCCGAGGATGTCGATGGCCCACTGCACCGGATCCTCGAAGGCCCGGGTCGACCAGTTCCGACCCCGGTCGAGGCCGGAGAGGTGGGCGACGAACGACCGGTCGAGCGGGCCGCTCCAGCGCATGGCCTTCCGGAGGGCGTCGCACACCCGTAGTCGGGCCCCGGGCGGCAGCTGCCCGGCGGCGTACACCGCGGCGAGGATGTGCTGGGCGGCGGCCCCCTTCACCTCGAACTCGAAGTCGAGGTCCTCACCCTCGCCCACCAGCCGGTGCACGCTGCGGGTGAGCCCGATGCGGTCCTGCTGGAACCGGTGGCGGAGGCGGGGCTGCGGGATCCGGTGGCCCTCCTGCAGCTGGTAGGTGAGCCGGTTCAGGTCGTCGAACAGCTCGGGGTCGAGCTCGTCCATGTGACCAGCCACGATGCCGGCGAGGAGGATGCCCCCGAAGCCCGGCGAGGGCGTGACGGGCAGGTGCACCTTGCCGAGGGCAACCCGGCGGGTCGGCGCGATCGGCCGCGAGTGGAAGACCTCGAGCTCGGCCAGGATCACGCCGGTCACGGTACTGCCGGGAAGGCCGTCAGACGTACGGGCGGAGCAGGTCGCGGAGGCTCGTGGCCTGCTCGACGATCTCGTCGTGCTCCACGCCGTGGGCGCCGAGGCGATCCACGAGCTCGCCGGCCTGCCGTACCACCGCTTGCCACCACGCCTTCTCCACGCCGAACGGCGGCGCCCCGTCGGCAGCCGCCTCGACGCCCTCCTGCAGGGCCCGGTGGCCCCCCGGGTCGGTGGGATCCCGCACCAGCCGGTCGGCGGCCACGAACAGCTCGCCGAGCAGCTCGGGCCGGGCGGCGGGACCGTCGTCACCGTCGGGCTCGACGATGCCGTCGATGATCTCGTCGACCCGGACCTCGTCGGCCTCGGCCACGATCAGTTCCTCGGCACCCTCGGGATCATCCACCGGCAGGGCGATGCGGAACGCGATCCCCTCGGCCTCGAGTGCGGCGAACAGCACGCTGCGGTTGACCTCGTCCCAGCCGTCGAGGTCGTAGCCGATCTCCTCGACGGGGCCGCCTCCCGCAGGGGCATCCACCTGCCCGGCTGGAGTGGGATCGAGCTCCTGGCCGGCCTGCTCCTTCACCTGGGTGAGCACCCGCTCGAGGTACACCGGGTCGAGCGGTTCGGTGACGACGAGGGTGGTGTCGTCGGCCCAGTGGCTGACCACCAGGAACAGGTCGAGGCGCTCCCGGAGCCGCTCACGGGTGGCCTCGGGCCAGTCGGCCAGGTCGAAGCGGACCTCGTCCTCCCGGCCGTCGAGGTTCTCGAGCCCGTCGAGCCACAGCTCGCCGCTCAGCTGGATCTGGAGGTCGTCCTCCCCGTCGTCCTCACCCTTCGGCGACACCAGTCCCATCCGGGCAGCTTTCCACGTCCAGTAACCTGCCAGCCCATGACCAAGCAGCGACCTGACCGCAACCTCGCGCTGGAGCTCGCCCGCACCACCGAGGCGGCGGCCCTGGCCGCCAGCCGCTGGATGGGTCGAGGCGACAAGAACGGCGCCGACGGAGCGGCGGTCGACGCCATGCGGGTGGTCCTCGACAGCGTCCCGATGGACGGCATCGTCATCATCGGTGAAGGCGAGAAGGACGAAGCGCCGATGCTCTTCAACGGTGAGCGGATCGGCGACGGCACGCCGATGCTCACCGACATCGCCGTCGATCCGATCGACGGCACCACCCTCACGGCCCTCGGCCGGGGCGGCGCCATCGCCGTGATCGCGGTGTCGGAGCGGGGCACGATGTTCGATCCCGGTCCGTGCGTCTACATGGAGAAGATCGCCGTCGGGCCCGACTGCGTCGGCGTGATCGACATCACCAAGTCGCCCACCGAGAACATCAACGCCGTGGCCAAGGCCAAGGGCGAGAGCGGCCGCGACGTCACCGCCGTGATCCTCGACCGGCCCCGCCACGAGGAGCTCATCGCCGAGGTGCGCGCCACCGGCGCGCGGATCCGTCTG
>JALYWQ010000379.1 GCA_030852625.1 Actinomycetota bacterium | reverse complement strand
GCCGCGGCACTGCCGGCCCGGATGGCCTCGAGCGGCCGCTGCGGCAGGGTCCGGGTGTGCGACACGGGCTGGAACGGCAGGCCGGTGGCGCTGAGCCCCCCCAACCCCCGCGTGGCGGTGAGCTTGGCGCTGGCAGACGTCTGTGCCGCGAGCAGCCGGTCGAGGTCCACCTCGAGCAACTGCTCGGCGTCGGTCTCGCGCAGGTCGAGGTCGGCGAGGACGGCCGACGTCACCTCGGCGGCCTGGTCGGGTGTCGACACGTTGGAGGCGGCGCCGCTCTGGGCGATCGCGGTGGTGAACAGGCCCGCGGCGCGGGGTGAGCCGAGCAGGCAGCTCACGCTCATGCCGCCGGCCGACTCGCCGAAGACGGTGACCCGGGTCGGGTCCCCGCCGAACGACGCGATGTTGTCGCGCACCCATTCGAGGGCCGCGATCTGGTCCGAGATGCCGAGCGAGCCGCTGTCCGCGTACTCGTCGCCCAGCAGGTGGCCGACGTGGAGGAAGCCGAGGACGCCGAGCCGGTAGTTGATCGACACGACGACCACGTCGCCGTTGCGGGCGAAGGACTCGCCGTCGTACCAGGGGGTCGCTCCGGTGCCGGCGGTGAACGCGCCGCCGTGGATCCAGACCATCACCGGTCGATTGCCGTCGACGCTGGGCGTGGTGACGGTGAGCGACAGGCAGTCCTCGCTCTGCGGAAGCGGTTCGGCGCCGAGCAGCGTCTCGAGCGGCGACGGCGGCTGCGGGGCGGTGGGCCCGAACTCGGTGCAGTCGCGCACGCCCTCCCAGCCGGCGACGGGCTGGGCCGGCCGCCAGCGGTTGGCCCCGCCGGTGTCGGCGGCGTAGGGGATGCTGCGGAACTGGAGGATGCGGTCGGGTCCGTCGCCGAGCTCGCGCCCCTCGACCTTGCCCCCGGTGGTCGTCGTGATCATGGGCGACATCCTGCCCCATCCAGGGCGGCCTTGACCCGGCGGTCAGGCGGAGGCGCCGACCTCGGTGGTGGTCGTGGAGCTGACCGCGGCGGACGGCTCGCCACTGGGGGTTTCGCTTGCGGCGGCGCCGGCGAGGAGCTCCTCGGCCTGGCGGGTCTTGGCCCGGGCCTGGTCGCTGAGCTCCTGGTAGCGGGCCAGGTCGCGCTCGGCGAGGGCGGCGTCGGCCTGCTCGAAGAGGTCGTTGGCCTCGACGAGGAGCTGCCCCACCTGCTGGGCGACGGTGCCGGTCGGGGTCGTCGGGGTCTCCCCCGGCTCGGGGGGCGAGCCGTCCGTGTCCTCGAGGGTCGGCGGGGCCTCGCCGAAGATCCTCGCCAGGCCCGCCTGCAGGGTCCCCTCGATCACGACCTCGCCCTCGAAGTACACGATGACCTTCTGGAGCGCCGGCACCTTCGTCTGGTTCGAGGTCACGTAGAACGGTCGGACGTAGACCAGTCCGCCATCGAGCGGGATCGCCGTGAGGCTGCCGTAGGACACGGTGGAACCCGCGCTGCCGAGGAACGTCTCCTGCTCCGACACTGCGGGATCGCTCTGGATCTCGCCCTGCACGAGCGCTGGCCCGGACGGGAGGTCACCTCGTGGCATGACGAAGACCTGCAGCTTGCCGTAGTCGTCGCCATCGCTCTTGCCGACCATGAACGCGGTCAGCCGCTGGGCGTCGTCGCCGGCCGAGGTCGGGACGAAGGGGCGGGTCAGGATGAACGACGGCTCGTCCTCACCGGGGAGCTGGGTGAAGAGGTAGTACGGATCGATGCGGGCGTTGCGCGCCGGCCCGACGGGGTTGCCCTGGGCGTCGGTGGTCTGCGTGGCGCCCCTCGACCCCACGGTGCCCGGATCGCTGGCCACGTCCCAGCGGTCGTTGCCGGAGTAGAAGCTCTCGGGATCGGTCACGTGGTAGTTGGCCCACATGTTGGTCTGCACCCGGAACATGTCCTCCGGGTACCTGAGGTGGTCCTTCAGCGTGTCGGGCATGTCCTCGAAGTCGGAGAACAGCGACGGGAACGCCTTGCGGTAGGCGTTGATGATCGGCTCGTCCTGCATCACGTAGAGCTCGACGGTGCCGTCGTAGGCGTCGACGACCGCCTTCACGGAGTTGCGGACGTAGTTGAAGTCGTGGTCGAGCCCGCTGCCCTCTTCGAGCTGGCTGATGTCGGCCGTCTGGCCGTACGGGTACATGCTCGTGGTGGTGTAGGCGTCGAGCACCCACTTGATCCCGCCGTCCACGATCACGGGGTACGGATCGGCGTCGAAGTCGAGGAACGGCGCGAGCGTCTCGGCCCGGTCCTTGATGTCACGGCGGTAGTGGATCTTCGAGTCGCCTGTGATCTGGTTCGAGATGAGCGGGTTGGGATCGGCGAAGCGCAGCGCGAACGCGGCCCGCTTCACGATGTTGTCGAGCCGGACGCCGTCGTCGCCCTTGTAGGCCGCGTACTGGGTGCCCTCGTCGCTCTGGAAGTTGATCTCCCGCTGCTTGGTCCCCGTCATCACGTAGCCCGACAGTCGCTCGCCGAAGTACACCGACGCCCCTTCGGCGGTGAGGTCGAGCTCGGGCGCGTCGTTGACGTAGGGCACCTCGCGCGCCACGAAGCTGGGCTCGCCGCTCTCCTCTTTCGCGTTGGCCGGCGCGACGATGGCGCCGTAGCCGTGCGTGTACTGCAGGTGCTCGGCGGCCCACGACTTCCGCGGCACGTTGGCGGTGTTGAGATCACGCACGGACAGCACGACCTGCGTCGGCACGCCGTTCAGCGGGTACCGGTCGATGTCGACGTCGTTGACCCGGTAGTAGTCGCGCACCCGCTGGAGCTGCGGGAACGTCCGGCCGAGGATCTCGGAGCTCGGGTCCCAGATGCGGATGTTGCGCACCGACTGCTCGTTCTTGACCAGATCGACCTTGGTCTTGTCGGTGTTGAGGTCGAAGGGCAACGAGGTGAGGACGTCGTCCCCCAGCCCCATGGCCTCGGCGGTGGCCGCGATGTTGCGGGCGATGTAGGGCCGTTCCTTCTCCGGCTCGTTCGGCGTCACCTGCACCCGCTGGACGAACTGCGGGTAGATGGCGCCGGCCACCACGGCGATGAGGGCCCACAGGCCGACGCCGAGGATCGGCAGGGTCCAGCCCCGCCGCCAGATGTTGACGATGAACAGCACGAAGCTGCAGATCGAGATGAGCAGCAGCAGGTGGATGGCGGGGAGCTGCGCCTTCACGTCGGTGTAGCCGGCGCCGTCGACGAAGCCCCGGCTCGACAGCGCCAGGTCGTAGCGCTGCAGCCAGTACCCCGCCGCCTTCACGAGCGCGAGGAGCCCGAGGAGCACCGACAGGTGCACCTTCACCTGCGGGGTGACCCGTTGGGCGGCGGCGGTCACCCGGATGCCGCCGTTCAGGTAGTGGGCCAGCGCGCAGACGATGAGGACGATGAGGAGGGCTGCGAAGAGCCACCCGGACACGAACTGCAGGAACGGGAGCTTGAAGACGTAGAACCCGATGTCGGTGTTGAACTGCGGGTCGTCGATCCCGAAGCTCCCCCCGTTGATGAAGAGGAGCCACGAGTTCCACTCGCTGGAGACGCCGGCTCCTGCGATCAGGGCCAGCACGAGGGCGACTCCGGCGCGGACCCAGCCCGATCGGGGGTCGACCAGCTCGTGGTAGCGCTCGAGGAACTCGTCGTCCGGTCCGGTGGGACGGAACGGCGGGGCCAGCCGGTCGGCGATGACGAGGTTGACCCAGAGGAGCAGGAAGAACCCCGCCGTGAAGATGGCCGCGAGGGCCACCTTGGCGCCAAGCACGCCGGTGAACACCTCGCCCCGACCGAGGGCGTCGAACCACAGGTAGTCGGTGTAGAAGCTGGCGATCCCACGGAGCGAGGTGATCAGGAAGAACAGCACCACGGCGCCGGCGATCAGGGCCACGCGGCCCCGGCCAGGGTTGCGCGGGGCGCGGCGGGGCATGTCGGTGGGAGCGCGCATAGCGGACAGGACCCTACCGGCGGCCCGGCGCGGTGGTTGCGTCAGTCGGTGAGGAGGACGTCCTCGTGCACCAGCACGAGGCAGTGGCAGCCCGGGTGGGCCGGCGCATTGGCGTTCCCGGTGGGGAACTCCTCACCCTTCACCACGACACCCGCCAGCACGTTGTCGTCGCAGTCGGGGCACGGCGGCCTCGAGGGATCGACCACCCACCGGACCTTGGCCCCCTTGTTGGCGGCATCGAACAGCCCCCGGGCGTAGGCCGCCACCACATGGGTGGTGCCGACCTCGGGGAGCCGCTGCATCTTCCACTCGCGGTAGAGGGCCCGGACGCGGTCCGCGACCGCGTCGAGGTCGCCGTCGGCGGCCTCGAAGGAACGGTCGATGCGATCCCGCAGGGGCCCCGTGAGGGTGGCGGCCAGCTGCTTGGCCAGGTCCTTCGTGGAACCTGCCTTGCCGGTGCCGTAGTCGGCGCCGGCCTTGGCGGCGGCGACGAGGCTGGCCGACACCACCTCGGCCCACCGGGCCGCGTGCTGGTCGGCCGACTGCAACAGGTCGGCAGCGCCGGTGGGCGAGGTGCGCCGGAGGGCGTCGAGCACCTCGTTCTGCTCGTCGGCGAGGGCCCGCTTCAGTCGCTTGGCCAGCTCGGCTTCGATCGGCGCGAGGGCCTCGGTGCGGTGCTGGAAGGCCAGCTCGTCAGCAGACGGTTCGTGCGGCTCGTCGGTCGGGTCGCCGTCGGACGGGCTGCCCTGCGCCACCGACTCGTGGAGCCGGGCGAACACCGCCGTGGCGGAGGAGGCCTTCTCGGGTCCGGGCTCCGGCTCCCACGCGGCCGCCGGCTCGGGCACCGCCGGCTCAGCGTCGGCGGCGACCGGTTCCGGGAGGACGACGGATTCAGGCTCGGGGACGGG
>JALYWQ010000374.1 GCA_030852625.1 Actinomycetota bacterium | reverse complement strand
CACGAGCGGTGGCCCCGGCCGCGTCGAGGTCGCCGCCGTGGCGACGCTCCACGACGCACTCGACCGGCCGACCGAATAGCGTGCGAGCAGCGCGTCTCGACGGGTTCCCCCGGGGGTAGAGGCGCGGCGGCCCGGGCGCTGGCGCGGGCCGATCGCCCAGGGGTTCGACACAGGTTCGCAACATTGGCCTAGGATCCCGGGTAGCTGTGCTCCGTGCTGTCCCCCCACAGCACCTACGGAAGGTCAACTGATCAGATGCTGCGTCGAACTCGCATGAAGGGCCGCACTGCGCTCGCCCTCATTGCCGCTGGTGCCGGACTGTCCCTCGTGGCAGCGGTCGCCCCCGTTGAGGCCGCGCCCTCCAGTGCGTCCTCCAGCGCTGGCGCCGCTTCCGCGGCAGCGCTCACGGCGTCAGGGCCGTTCAGCGCGGACGCCGACGTGAGCATGCTCACCGTCGAGCTGCCGGCGCTGTCGCCGTCGATCATCCCCCAGACCAACGTCGACCTCGGTCGGTCGTCGGCTGCCGCCGACAACGACGCCGACCTGGACAACGCCAAGGCCGGCGACCAGCGCAGCGCCGCGGTCGCCGCCACCACCGGCTCCACCTCGATCCTCGGGGCGGCCGTGGGCATCGCCGAGAACCGGGCATCGGCCCCGGCGAGCGAGGCCAACGAGGACGTCGTGCTCCCGCTCGACCTGTCGCCGCTGCTCAACCTGCCGGTGATCCGCACCACGGCGCTGGCCAACTGGCTCAGCGACACCGAGTGCGTCTCCTCCGACACCCCGATGTCCTACGCCGACCAGGCGCTGGCCGACCTCACCCTCCTCGGTGGTGAAGCCCTCGGTGGCGGTGCGGTCGCCGACCTCAACACCGCCGACGGCGAGGGCGCCGTCGATGCCGAGGTCAGCACCTTCCTCGCCTCGATCAACGGCCCCGGCGCCGACCAGCGCGCCGTGCAGTCCCGGATCAAGACCGACGTCACCAGCCTCGACGTCCTGGCCGACCTGGCCGGTCCGGGCGCCCTCATCCACGCCGACGTGGTGCAGAACCCCAACTGGGTCGTCAGCGCCAGCGGCCTCCCGGGCGGGGCTTCGGTCACCGGTCCCGATCCGGCTGTCAACGTCAGCATCGCGGGCACCCCGCTCATCAACCTGTCGTCGGGCAACGCTCCCGTCCCGGCCGAGCTCACCGAGCTGAACCTGCTCGACCTCCTCGACATGGACCTCACCACCGACCTCGTCGCGGACCTGCTCCTCGACGTGCTCGGCCCGGCGGCCCAGCCGCTGATCGACGCCCTCACCGGCCCGATCGTCGACGCCGTCGAGACGGTGCTCGAGACCCTGTCGCCGGTGGCGATGCTCAGCATCCCGACCGAGATCGTCGAAGCCGCTGACGGCACCTCGGCGAGCGTCGAGGGTGCCCTCCTCCGGGTGGAGCTCCTCGCCCCGTCGGCCCCGAGCACCCCGCTCGACCCGCTGGTCGACGACGTGCTCAACGCCATCCTCGGCGCCCTCGGTGCCGACACCGGTGAGCCGCTCCTGGCCGTCAACGTCGCTCCCTACGAGGGCAACGTCGTCGCCCCTGCCGGCGGCATCGACTGCGGCAGCGACAACCCGCTGCGTGAGCTCAACAAGCACGCTTCGGCCCTCGAGGTCGCCCCGGGTGGCACCTTCGAGTACAACATCGCCGTCCCGAACCGTGGCCCGTGCGTCGTCACTGACGTGAAGGTCACCGACGTGATCACCGGCCCGGCCGGCTTCGAGGTCCTCACCACGGAGCCCCCCGCCACCAGCAACCAGAACGGCACCCTGACCTTCGACCTCGGTGACATCGCCGTCAACGAGACGAAGAACATCACGATCACCGTGAAGGTGCCGGCCAACGCGCCGAGCGGCTCCTCGTTCGACGACGTGGTGCAGGTGGAGGGCAACTGCAACGACAAGCCGATCACCGAGGACGACACGCTCCTCGACACGCCGACCGTGAAGACCGACTTCACCGGCGAGTGCACGGTGCAGAACTCCAACAAGGACGCCAGCCACATCCAGGTGTTCCCGGGCCAGACGTTCAGCTACTACGTCCACGCCTTCAACAGCGGTGGCGAGCCGTGCACCAACGTGAAGATCGTCGACACCCTCGACGCCCGCCTCACGTTCGTGTCCTGCAACAAGAACTGCACCCACTCGGGCGACCAGGTCACCTGGACGATCCCGACCCTGGGCGGCGGTTCCAGCGCCATCCTCTCGGTGGTCGTGCAGGTCGAGGAGGACGCCACCGGTGAGCTCGCCAACACGGCGATCATCTCGCCGGAGGGCAAGCCGCCGAAGACGGTCACCACGACCGGCCCGGTGATCGGCCCCACCTCGATCCCGAAGGATCCGATCTCGCCCAGCCGTGGCTCCCTGCCGAAGACCGGTCTGGAGATCCCCCTCGTCCTGACGCTGCTCACCGGCGCCCTGGGCTACGGGCTCCTGCACCTCCGTCGTCGAGCTGACGCCGCTGCCCTGAGCTGATCCTGCGGCTCCGGCCGCTCCACGAAGTTGGCGATGCCCTGATCTCGTCCGAGGTCGGGGCATCGCCGTTCGTGGAGCCTGGTTGCACCCCCGGGGTCCCTACCCTTGCCCTCGTGATCCCCGATCGCCTGCACCCCGTCCTCGACGCCGTCCGGCCCCTGGCCGAACGGTTCGACGCGGCCGGGCACCGGATCTACCTGGTCGGCGGGATCGTCCGGGACCTCGTGCTCGGCCGGCCGCTGTCGGGCGACATCGACCTCACCACCGACGCCACCCCCGAGCAGACCACCGCAGCGGTGCAGGGCTGGGCCCAGGCGGTGTGGGACCAGGGCGCCCGGTTCGGCACCATCGGCGTCAAGCACGGCGACCAGATCTACGAGATCACCACCCATCGCGCCGAGGCCTACACCCCCGACTCCCGCAAGCCGGAGGTGGCCTTCTCCGACGATGTCACCACCGACCTCTCCCGGCGCGACTTCACCGTGAACGCCATGGCCCTTCGGGTCACGGGCACCACGACCGAGACGCCCGAGCTGATCGACCCCTACGGCGGCGTGGCCGATCTGGCCGCCGGCCTGCTCCGCACCCCGATCGCCCCACAGGAGTCGTTCAGCGACGACCCGCTGCGCATGCTGCGAGCAGCCCGGTTCATCGCTGGCTACGGCCTCCGACCGGACCCGGCGCTCGTGGCCGCGGTCGAGTCGATGGTCGATCGGTTGGAGATCGTCTCCGCCGAACGGATCCGCGACGAGCTGAGCAAGCTGCTCGTCGTCGACGATCCGAGCGACGGCCTCTGGTTCCTCGTCGACACCGGGCTGGCCGACGTCGTGCTGCCCGAGCTACCCCGCATGCGGGTCGAGCAGGACCCCATCCACCGCCACAAGGACGTGCTCACCCACACCATCGCGGTGGTGGCCAAGACCCGACCCTCGCTCATCGTGCGGATGGCCGCGCTGCTCCACGACGTCGGCAAGCCGAAGACGCGCTCGATCGGGGCCAAGGGCGTGTCGTTCCACCACCACGAGGTGGTGGGCGCCCGCATGGCACGCGAGCGCCTGCGTGCCCTGCGGTTCTCGAACGAGCAGGTCGAAGCCATCACCCAGCTCGTGTACCTGCACCTCCGGTTCCACGGCTACGGCGACGACGTCTGGACCGACGCAGCGGTGCGCCGCTACGTGCGGGACGCCGGTCCGTTGCTCGACGAGCTCAACGAGCTCACCCGCTGCGACTGCACCACCCGCAACGCCCGCAAGGCCAAGATGCTCGCCGACCGGATGGACGCCCTCGAGGCCCGCATCGCCGAGCTCAAGGAGCAGGAGGAGCTCGACGCCATCCGGCCCGACCTCGACGGCCAGGCCGTGATGGACCACCTCGGCATCGGTCCGGGGCGCGAGGTCGGCGAGGCGCTGCGCATGCTCCTCGACGCCCGCATGGAGGAAGGGCCCCTCGGCCGCGAGGAGGCGATCCGCCGCCTCGACGCCTGGTGGGCTTCGGTCTCGGAGCGGAGCTAGGTCCCGAGCTTGCGGGCTCGGAGGATCAGGGTGGCCGGCAGGAGCGTCATCAGCTCGGTCCACCGCCGGCTGCGGGGCCCACGGGCGAGGGGCTCGGGCTCGAGCACCGTGTCGACCCGGAAGTTGGCCCGGCCCAGGCTGGTGAACAGCGTGCTGATGGTGCGGGGCACGTCCGTGACCCCGCGGTCCTCGTCGGCGCTGATCGGCGCGCTGTCCCAGTACGACCGCCGCACGCTGCGGAGGGTGTCGTCGGGGTCGGCCACCGCGAAGGCCGGATGGGGGAGCGACAGCACGATCGGCAGCTCGGGCCGAAGCACGCGATGGACCTGCCGGAAGACCCGATCGATGTCGGCGACGGGCGCCAGGCCGAACACCGACACGCAGGCGTCGATGGTGTCGGCCCGGAGGAAGGCCAGGTCGGCGAGGGAGCCGTGGTGGAACTCCACCCGCACCTCCTCCCGCTCGCACGCCGCCCGGGCCGCCGCGATCTGGTCGGCCGACTCGTCGACCCCGATGACCTTGGCACCCTGCTTGGCCAGCGCGATGGCGTTGTGCCCGACACCGCAGCCGAGGTCGAGGACGCGCTTGCCCTCCACCGAGCCCAGCAGCTTGAGCGTGTCCTCGCGGGGGACGTCGGCGCCGTAGGTGACGACGTCGGTGGGAAGGTCGAGCCCGGTGGGGGCCGCCACGCTGAACCGTCGGTACATCCCGACAGTCTGACCGGCCCGTGCCAGGCTGCGTCGGATGCGGCTGGTGACGTGGAACGTGCAGCACGGCGTCCCCACCCCGGTGGGAGCCCCCGACCTGGCCGCCGGACTGCCCGGATTGGCCGCGCTGGCCGCCGACGTGGTCGCCGTCCAGGAGCTCGACCGGGGCCGGGCTCGCACCGCTCGGGTCGATCAGCCGGCGATGGTGGCCGAGGCCCTCGGGGCCGCGCCGGTGTTCGCCCCCGCCC
>JALYWQ010000373.1 GCA_030852625.1 Actinomycetota bacterium | reverse complement strand
CGCTGACGCGGGGGGCGGCGGCTCGTCGACGGCGGGGACGGGCGCAGCGGCAGCGGGAGGCGGCTCGACCTCGGGAGCCACCCCGCACCCGAGGATGAGGGCCAGCTGGCGGGAGACGTCGGGCCCGATGTCGATCCCGGCCCGTAGGAACACGTGCTCGATGCCGGCCGCGGTGTCGTGGAGCACCTGGACCGGGGTCGGCGCGCTGAGCGGCAGCCCGAGGACCCCGAGTTGCTGGGCGAGCTGGTCGTCGGTGGCGCAGACGACACCGGTCGGCGGCGATACGAGGAGGCCGCAGGCGTAGGTGACGACCGACAGGTACGGCGTGACCTCGTCGACGAGCGCCCGCAGCTCGGGCGGGAGCTGGGCGCTGGCGATGGGGCCGGCCAGCGCGTAGACGGTGGCGACGGTGTCGCAGTAGTCGGTGGCCAACGGGCCGAGGGCGTCGGACAGCACCGACCCGTCGACGGGCGGCGCCGGGAGCTCCGGCAAGGGAGGTAGCGGCAACGTCTGGGCCTCGGCCCGAGGGAAGGCCGTCGCCACCGCCACGAGGGCCAGCGCACCGGCGAGGAGCAGGGCCATGCACCGCGTCATGGGAAAGGCTCCTGGCCCCCGACGTACCGGAGGCACGAGCAGGCGGCGACGTAGGCGAGCGGCCGGTAGGCCGACACCCCGTAGGGATCCTCGGCCGTCCAGTTCGTCTGGAACACCGTCACCGGTTGGTAGGCGGTGCCGATGCCGGCGAAGGCGGCCCCGAAGGAGCGCGATGAAAGCTGCGGACCGGCCCGGCCGGCGATGGCCTCGAACGACCACACCAGCTCGCACATCAGCGTGGCCGAGAGATTCGACTGCCGGGTGGGGCTCGGCTCGCCGCCACGGGTGATGAGGTCGAGGCAACGGGCCTCGAGCGGGGAGGTCGGGTGCTGACTGGCGTCGACGTCCGAGGTGGGGTTCCAGCCGATGCCGCTGATGTTGCGGAGCTGGGCGTCGGCCACGTTGCCCTCGAGCAGGTAGCCGGGGCTGTCGTTGGACGAGAGCAGGTAGCGCGGACGGAACGCCTGGGCCTCGGCCTGGCGCAGGAAGAGGAGCACCGGGATGGCCGACTCCTGCATGAACATCACGTGGGTGACGCCGGCCTGGCGGAAGCGGAGCACCGCGTTCTGGATCGACGCCTCGCTGGCCACCCGTTCGTAGGACGCCACCTCCACGCCGCGGCGTTCGAGGGCCGGGATGAGGGAGCGCTCCACCGGGCGGGTGAAGTGCGGGAGGTCGATGGCGAAGATGCCCACCTTGTCCCCGGCCTGCATCGTGCCCCGCTTGATGCTGTCGTCGACGAGCGCTGGCGGCACCTTCGACAGCGACTGCAGGCCCGGCGCGAAGTACCACGGTGCCGCGCTGGCGGCGATGGCGTCGTCGCCAGGGGCGGCGGAGTTGTTGATCAGCACGGTGCCGTGGCTCGCGGCGCAGGCCGTGAACGACGGCGGCGGGTTGACGACGAGGAGGATGGCGAACACGTGCTCGTCGTCGGTGAGCTTGTTGCAGGCCGCCAGGTAGCTCGACTCGATGTCGGCGGCGCCGAAGTCGACCGGCGCGTAGATCGGCGTGATGGTCCGGCCGTGGACGCCGCCCCGCGCGTTGAGGTCGCGCACCAGCGCGTCGACCTCGATCTGCGGGTTCCCGATGCTGAGGTCGGCGGCACCGAGCAGCCCGGTGACGGCTTCGGCGTTGGCGATGGTGGGGACGCCGATCCGGATCGTCGTGTCCGTGATGCCCTGGGTGAGGCCGGGCACGCCGAGCTCGTAGGCCGCCGCGCTGCCACCCTGGGCCACCGAACCGGGTCCGGCGCCGATCGTCGCTCCGACTCCACCGACCTGGAGCTCGGGCGCTTCCTGGGCTCCTGGGCCGCCGGGTGTGCTCGATTCGGTGCCGGCGACGCCGTCGGCACCGGCGGTGCGCTCCGCCGTCAGCGTCGACGAGCACCCCGTCGCGAGCAGGACGGCGACGATCGCCGCCAGCGCGCTCCTGGTGATCTTCGACGGCGGCATCGCATCCCCCGGATCTGCTGCGGCGGCCTGCGGGCACGATCCAGTGGGCCATCGTCGCACGACGAGCGGACACCTGTCGTTGGACGATCGTACGATTGGAAGGTGGCTCGACACAGCGAAGTGCACAATGAAGCGCGGACGTTGGTCGGTCTGCTGATC
>JALYWQ010000359.1 GCA_030852625.1 Actinomycetota bacterium | reverse complement strand
GTGCGATCGCGGCGGAGCCTCGACGAGGTCGATGCCTGGTTGCCCGCCGCCGCCGGTGCCCACCTCCGGTCGGGCGACGAGCAGGCCCGCCGCTTCGCCCGTTGGCCCGGCGCGGTGGAGCGGGCCGCCGAGCTCGGCCGGGAGTGCGCCTTCGACCTGCAGCTGGTGGCCCCACGGCTGCCGCCGTTCCCGTGCCCCGACGGCCTCTCGGAGATGGCCTACCTCCGCCGCCTCACCGAGGAGGGCGCCACCCGCCGCTACGGGCCGCGGGGTCGGGAGCGGGTGCCGGGCGCCTACCGGCAGATCGACCACGAGCTCGACCTCATCGAGCAGCTCGGCTTCCCCGGCTACTTCCTCGTGGTGTGGGACATCGTGGAGTTCTGCCGCCAGAGCAACATCTACTGCCAGGGCCGGGGCAGCGCCGCCAACAGCGCCGTCTGCTACGCCCTCGGCATCACCAACGCCGACGCCGTCGACCTCGGCCTGCTCTTCGAGCGCTTCCTCTCGCCCGAGCGGGACGGCCCGCCCGACATCGACATCGACATCGAGTCGGGCCGCCGGGAGGAGGCCATCCAGCACGTCTACCAACTGCACGGCCGGCGCCACGCGGCCCAGGTGGCCAACGTCATCACCTACCGGGCCAAGTCGTCGATCCGTGACGTCGCCAAGGCCCTCGGCTACGCCACCGGCCAGCAGGACGCATGGTCGAAGCAGGTCGACGCCTGGGGTCCCGTCGCCACCACCGCCGCGCAGCAGACGGTCGACAAGGAGATCCCCGCCGACGTGCTTGCGCTGGCCGAGGAGCTCGAGCACGCCCCCCGGCACCTCGGCATCCACTCCGGCGGCATGGTGATCTGCGACCGGCCCATCGTGGAGGTGTGCCCGGTGGAGTGGGCCCGGATGGCCGACCGCTCCGTGCTCCAGTGGGACAAGGACGACTGCGCCGCCATCGGCCTCGTGAAGTTCGACCTCCTCGGCCTCGGGATGCTCGAGGTGCTCCACGGCGCCATCGACCACATCCGCGCCACCCACGGCGTGGAGGTCGACATGGCCCTCCTCCCGCAGGAGAACGAGGTGTACGACATGCTCTGCCGGGCCGACTCGGTGGGTGTGTTCCAGGTGGAGTCGCGGGCCCAGATGGCCACCCTCCCGCGGCTGCGCCCCCGCACCTTCTACGACCTCGTGGTGGAGGTGGCCCTCATCCGGCCCGGCCCGATCCAGGGCGGTTCGGTGCACCCCTACATCCGGCGCCGCAACGGCAAGGAGCCCGTCTCCTACCTCCACCCCCTGCTGCAACGGAGCCTCGAGAAGACGCTCGGCGTGCCGCTCTTCCAGGAGCAGCTCATGCAGATGGCCATCGACGTGGGCGGCTTCACCCCGGCCGAGGCCGACCAGCTCCGGCAGGCCATGGGCTCGAAGCGCAGCAAGGAGCGGATGGAGCGGCTCCACCAGCGCTTCGCCGACGGCGCGTCGGCCCGGGGCGTCACCCCCGATGTCATCGAGCAGATCTGGGAGAAGCTGGCCGCCTTCGCCAGCTACGGCTTCCCCGAGAGCCACTCGGTGTCGTTCGCCTACCTCGTCTACGCGTCGTCGTGGCTGAAGCGTTGGTACCCGGCCGCCTTCTGCGCCGCCCTGCTCGACGCCCAGCCGATGGGGTTCTACTCGCCGCACACCCTCGTGCAGGACGCTCGCCGCCACGGCGTGGAGGTGCGCACGCCCGACCTCAACCGCTCGGCGGCAACCGCCACCCTCGAGGGCGGGGAGGGGGCGCCGCCCGCGCCCCGGTCGGCCCCGCCGGCGGAGTGGGGCCATGGCGGACCGGCCGTGCGACTCGGCATCTCCTACGTGCGGGGGATCGGCGACGACCTGGCCGAGCAGATCGCCGCCGGCCGTCCCTACGGCGACCCCGAAGACCTCGTCCGGCGCGTGCCGCTCTCGCTGCCGCAGCTCGAGGCCCTGGCCACCGCGGGGGCCTTCGACGGGTTCGGGATGTCCCGCCGGGAGGCCCTGTGGACTGCGGGCGCGGTGGCCCAGGCCGGAACCGGCCGCGGGGGAGCGCAGCACCTGCCGGGCATCGTCACCGGGGCGGAGGCCCCCACCCTGCCGGCCATGACCCTCGCCGAGGAGGGCCGGGCCGACCTGTGGGCCACCGGCGTGAGCCCGGAGGGCCATCCCACCCGCTTCGTGCGTGACCACCTCGACCGCCTGGGGGTGGTCACCGCCACCGGCCTGGCCGACGTGGCGCCGGGGGAGCGGGTGGTGGTGGCCGGCGTCGTCACCCACCGCCAGCGACCGGCTACCGCCGGGGGCACCCTCTTCGTCAACCTCGAGGACGAGACCGGGCTCATCAACGTGGTGGTGTCGAAGGGGTGCTGGACGGCCCACCGGCGGGTGGCCCGCACGGCGCCGGCCATGCTCGTGCGGGGCCGTCTGGAGCGGGCCGAAGGGGTCACCAACGTGATCGCCGACCGCCTCGAGCCGCTCCCGCTCTCCGCTTCCACCAAGAGCCGCGACTTCCGCTGAACCAGGGGCCCTTCACTAGCCTTCGCGGCCATGGCCCAACCGAAGTCGTCGAAGCAGAAGCGCGCTGCGCAGAACCGGGCCTCCCGCCAGGCCCTCGCCGCCCGCCGGGACAACGCCCAGGCTGCGACCGGCGGCTCGACGAGCTCCGGCGGATCCTCGAAGGGTCGCTCGGGCGGCTTCTTCAGCCGGATCTTCAACCCCACGCCGCCGTCGAAGGCCGCCGGCGGATCGAGCTCGGGCGGCGGAGGCGCCGCGGCCGGCGGCGCTCGTAGCGCGGCCGCAGCACGAAACGCCGCCCTGCCGCCGGGCCACCGCGCCGCCCTGTCGGCGGTGTTCGCCGCCGTCGCCGCGGTGGTGCTCTGCCTGGTGGCGGTGCCGGTGGCGGTCAACGCCAACGGCGACCTCTACACCCGAGAGGCACTCGCGGTGGACTGGTCGCTGAGCGCGGTCGATGCCCTCGCCGAGGCGCCCGACGCCACCCCGGCCGAGCTCGTGCGGGAGATCGACGAGTGGACGCCGGGCCGCGAGAGCAAGCCGGCCCTCGTCGCCCTCTGGCCCTGGTCGCTGGCGGTGGTCTTCCCCGTGCTCGGCACCGTGCTCGGCTTCCGAGCCGTGAAGCGCCGGGCCCCGGGCAAGACCGTGAGCCGATACATGTTCCTCACCCTGCTCGGCGTGCTCACCACCACGCAGCTGGCGTTCCTCTTCCTGCCGTCGGTGGTGGCCCTCGGGATCGCCATGTACCAGGTGCGCAAGTGGGAGACGCAGAACGCGGTGGTCACCGGCGACCCGAGCACCGGCGAGGTCATCGAAGCCGATGTCGTGGACG
>JALYWQ010000302.1 GCA_030852625.1 Actinomycetota bacterium | reverse complement strand
GGCGAGGAGGGTGCCCGCGTAGGCCAGGCCCCGGGCGATGCCGCCGACGATCTCCCACCCGCGATCGGCGCTGGGGTCGGCGACGGCGGCCAGGGCGCCCGTGTCGACGGCCCCCTCGCCGACACCGAACACCGACCCGCCCCGGACCGGGTGACCGTCGTCGGAGGTGATCCGGTAGGCGACGACGTAGGTGCCGTCGGGCAGGTCGGGCCGAAGCCCCACCCGCACCACGGTGCCGTCGACCGCAGCGGCTCCCTCGTCGACCCGTTCGCCGTCGGCGGACAGCACCCGCACGCCGCCGAGGCTCGCTGATACCCCCTCGTTGAAGGTCAGCCGCACCTCGGCAGGGCTGGCGTCGAGCCGGGCGCCGTCCGGGGGGTCGACGGCGACGAGGCTGGCGTGCGCTCCGGCTGGGGTGGCCCGACCCGCGACCAGGATGACGGCGCCGAGGACCAGCACGCCGAGCAGCCGGACCAGGCGGCGAGCGGTTGGGGAGTGGCGCGCGATCACCGTGGAGAGCTTCGCGGTTCAGGCCGCTCGGGGCCCGCTGGCGGTGGTCGCCACGGGTCGGGCGTCGCGGGCGACGAGCCACAGGAGGAGCACGCCGGCGAGGTCGAGCAGGTGCGGGACCTCGCTGCTCATCGAGGTCGACCCCTCGACCAGGTCGAGGGCCGCCGTGGCCACCATCACCAAGCCGAGCGCCGCCGAGACGGGGAACAGGCCCCAGGCCCGCGCCGGCTGCCAGGCCGCCACCAGCAGCCCGATGGCCAGGGCCACGTCGAAGGCCCCGAGCTCCCGGGCCACGTGCACCGTCGCCCCGGCGTCCTCACCGAGGAGGAGCGGCGGCCCGGCCAGGACCAGTTGGCTGAGGGCCACCACGAACAGGCCCCAGCGGGCGTTGCTGATGGGCTCTGCGATCGCGCCCAGCGAGCTCCGGTGTCGGACGGCCGGGCGCCGGGCCGGATCGTGGGCTTCGACGATGGCCGCGCTCAGGTCCGGCACCGGGTCGGCGGCCCGCACCCGCACCAGCCGGTGCAGGATGGCCAGGTCCTCCTGCCAGGAGCGGCAGGAGCGGCAACCGGTGACGTGGTGGTCGACGCCGTCCCCGTCGGCGGGGCCGGCTTCCCCGTCCAGCCGGGCGGAGAGGGCTTCTCGAACGACACTGCAGTCCATGTCGTGGTAGTCGTCCGGCTACCCGTCGCAGTTCCCGAGCCGCGAGACTTCCCCGGTGGACGACCTCACGCGCCTGGCGCTCGTGGCCGCGGCCGGCGACCGGGTGGCGCTCACCGCGTTCGTGCGGCAGACGCAGGCCGACGTGTGGCGGCTCTGCGCCCGGCTCGGTGACCCCGCTGCCGCCGACGATCTGACGCAGGAGGTGTACCTCCGGGCCCTCCCCGCGCTGGCCCGGTTCCGAGGAGACTCGTCGGTGCGGACCTGGCTGCTGCAAATCGCCCGGCACGTCTGCGCCGACCACGTGCGCGCCGCCACGAGGCGCCGGGCCCTGCGAGATCGCCTGACCGCCCGCCAGGCCCGCGACGCGGGAATGGTGGCCGATCACGCCGGCGAGGTGGAGCTCGATGCCGCGGTGGTGGCCCTCGAGCCCGATCGACGAGCGGCCTTCGTGCTCACCCAGGTGATCGGGCTGTCGTACCAGGAGACGGCCGAGGTCTGCGAGGTGCCCGTCGGCACCATCCGTTCGCGCGTGGCCCGGGCCCGAGCCGATCTCCTCGACGCCATCTCGGTGTCGCCCGGGGAACAGGCCTCCGACGAACCCTGACGGCGGGAGGTTCGGCGGGACTCAGCCGGCGA
This sequence comes from Actinomycetota bacterium, assembly GCA_030852625.1. Lineage (GTDB taxonomy): Bacteria > Actinomycetota > Acidimicrobiia > Acidimicrobiales > VFJN01 > VFJN01. Next base: position 10,268 of record JALYWQ010000302.1, on the reverse strand, counting down.
AGATGGCCAGCAGCTCGTCGTGGATCGGACCGGTGGACGCCACGCCGCTGCCGCCGTCGATGGTGTCGGCGCCCGTGAGGTCCGTGAACCGGCCGCCGGCCTCGGCGAGGAGCACCGGCATCGGCCCGACGTCGTAGGGGGCGACGATGGGATCGATCATCGCGGCGGCCCGGCCGGTGGCGACGAGGGCGTAGCCGTAGCCGTCGCCCCAGGTCCGGAGGTGGGCACCGGCGCCTTCGACGGCGGCGACCTGGGCAGGCGTCCAGGTGCTGAAGGCGCTCGACATCACGTAGGCGCCGTCGAGGCTGCTGGTGGTGGCGACCCGGGCCGGGCCCCGCTCCGACCAGCACCCCAGGCCCCGCCCGGCCCACACCGTCTCGCCGAGCGCGGGCAGGTTGACCACCCCGATGGCGATGCCGTGCTCGTCCTCGAGGGCCAGGAGGTTCGAGTAGAGGGGGACCCCGCAGGTGAAGGCCTTCGTGCCGTCGATGGGGTCGATGATCCACCGCCGGCCGGAGCGTGATTCGGTGGGCGCTTCCTCCTCGCCGAGCACCCCGTCGTCGGGGAACGCCTCGCCGAGGTGCTCCCGCAGGTAGCGCTCGGCGTCGCGGTCGGCGGCGGTCACCGGGGTGCCGTCGACCTTGGCCTCGACCGCGAGGTCGCTGGCACGGAACCACTGCAACGTTCGGTCGCCGGCCTCGCGCACGAGGCGGACGGCGAGGTCGAGCGTGGCCTGATCGGCGGGGGGCAGCTGCACCATCGGAGTCTGGCAGGCGGCGTCCCGCCGGTTCAGGCGGGTCGGTGGTGCCGGCGCTGCTGCAGCACCAGCCCGCCGGCCGCCAGCGGCAGGTGGGCGGCCACGAGCACCTCGAACGGGTTGCCGTCGCCGAGGACCAGGCGGAGCAGGCACACGACGGCGAGGAAGGCTTCGACCCAGAGCACGCTGGCCACGAGGGAGCGGTCGCCTGGCTGTGTGCCGTCGACGCCGCGGGTGGCCGAGGCGAGGAGCATCGTCAGCAGGAGGGTGACGAGCCCGATGACGATGATGAGCAGCGCGTAGAGGTTGCCGTCACCGTCGGAGCCGGTGATGTCGAGGATCGGGTTCGCCGGCCGTTCGGCGTCGCCGATGAGCTGCCAGCTGCGGCCGGCCGCCGCGGCCAGCACCACGCCGGCCACCAGCACCACGCCGGTGTCGATGCCGAGCAGCACGGCCACCCAGCGGGAGCCGGCCGGGCGACCGGTGAGCGTCGGCCGGGCGATCATGAGCCCGATCACCACCGCGAGCAGCGCGGCCGCGACCTGCACCGGCCCGCTCACGAGCACCCCGCGCAGCGACCGACGAGGTCGAGGCGGTGTCCGGTGGTGTGGAAGCCGGTGCGCTCGGCCACCTCGGACAGCGCTCGTTCGAGCCGCTGCTCCACCGCGGGCGGCACGGTGAAGTCGTTGACGTCGCCGCAGGTGGAGCAGATCAGGTGGTGGTGGTGGTGCTCGGTGAGGTCCTCGGCCAGCTCGTAGCGAGCGAACTCGTCGTTGGTGACGATGCGCTGCACCACCCCGGCCCGCTCGAGCACGGCCAGGTTGCGGTAGGCGCTGCTCTGGGCCAGCCCGGCCCGTCGCTCGAGGAGCTGCGGGATGGTGACCGGCTGTCCGAGCTGGTCGAGCAGCTCCACGAGGTCGCGTCGACCAGCGGTGTAGCGCTGTCCGTCGGCGCGCAGCCGGGAGGTGACGAGGTCGTGGAGCTCAGCGGTCATGTGGGGTCAGTGGTGGGCGTGGTCGTCGAGGATGAGCGTGTGGCCGCCGACGCGGAGGAAGTGCCCGCCGTAGGCGTCGGCCAGGTGCTCCTCGGTGAGCACCTGATCGGCCGGGCCCTCGGCGACGACCCGCCCGGACAGCAGCAGCAGGTGGTCGGCGTTGGCGGCGTCGCCGAGGTCGTGGGTGGACACGACCACCGCCCGGCCCTTGGCCCGCTCGGCCGCCATGGCCTCGAGGATGTGGTGCCGGGACACGACGTCGAGGCCGGTGATCGGCTCGTCGAGGAGCAGCAGCTCGGCATCCTGGGCCAGGCCCTGCGCCACGAAGGCCCGTTGCCGCTCGCCGCCCGAGAGCTGGTGCAGCGGCCGCCCGGCGATGGCGGTGAGACCGAGCGTCTCGAGGGCGGCGTCGACGTGCTCCCGGTCCTCGGGGCGCAGCCGTCGCCACGGTCCGAGCGATGCGTAGCGGCCCATCGTGACCGTCTCGCGCACGGTCAGCGTGACGTGGTTGGCGGTGTGGGTCCCCTGCAGCACGTAGGCCACACCGCTCGGCCGATCGGCGCGCACCTCGAGGTGGCCGGCCCGGGGGTCGAGCAGGCCGGCGAGGGCGTGGAGCACGGTGGACTTGCCGGCGCCGTTCGGTCCGATGAGCGCGGTGACGGCGCCGACCGGGATCGTGAAGGTGGCCGCCGCCAGGGCCAGGTGCGATCCGTGGGCCAGCTCCAGGTCGCGGGCGACCGCCGCGGCTGCTGCCGTGGGGACTTGCAACGTGGCGACGGCCTCCGTACCTTCCTGCATATGAGAACCATTCTTGCACGGCACGTGGGCTGAGGCGAGTCGTCGTGCGCTGGTTGCTCGATCCCTTCTCGACGGCGTCCGGTGTCCGGGCGCTCGTCGCCGGCCTGCTCGCCGTGGTCGCCTCGTCGGCGGCCGGCACCTGGATGGTCGTCAGGCGCCTCGGGTTCCTCGCCGATGCCCTCGCGCACGGCGTGATCCCCGGGATCGCCCTGGCCATGCTCTGGGGCACCAACCTCGTGGCCGGCGCCTTCGTCAGCGCGGCGGTGATGGTGCTCGGCATCGGGGTGGTCAGCCGCCGCTCCCACCTGGGGGAGGACTCCGCCATCGGCCTGCTGTTCGTGGGGATGCTCGCCCTCGGTGTCCTGGTCGCGACCAGCGAGGAATCCCACGAGCACGGCCTCGAGGAGCTCCTCTTCGGCGACATCGGCGCCATCACGTGGTCCGACGTCCTCGTCCAGGGGGTGATCGCCGTGCTCGTGCTCGCGGCGACGGCGCTCGGCTACCGGGCCCTCCTCGCCCTCTCGTTCAACGAGGCCAAGGCGGCCAGCCTCGGGCTGCGTCCCGGGTTGGCCCACCTCGTGCTGCTGGCGGTGGTCGCCATGGCCATCGTGTCGTCGTACCAGGCGGTGGGCACCCTCTTGGTGTTCGGCCTGCTCGTCGGCCCCCCGGCCACCGCGTCCCTGCTCGTCCGACGGGTGTGGGCGTGCATGGTCGTCGCCGCCGGGATCGGGGCCGTCGCGGTGGTGAGCGGGCTGGTCATCAGCTTCCACGCCGACACCGATCCGGGAGCGACGATGTCGGGCATCGCCGTGCTGATCTTCTTCGTCGTGCTCGCCGCTCAGGAACTGGTACGGCTCAACCGTCGTCCTGACCCGGCCACCCTGCCCGCCTGACGGCGTCGGCCTTCAGCTGCTCTCGGCCTGTCGGCGGAGCTCCTGGAGGCGCTCGAGGGCGCCGGACTCCGGTGCGTCCTCGAGGGCGACGGGCCGGCGGGGAACCATCTGCTCGATGAGCGACAGCACCTCGTCGATCCGCCGGTGGGCGCCGGTGGCACGACCCTCGGCATCGGCGGCGCGGGTCTCGGCGACCGACGCCCGCGCCTCGGCCACGCTGGCCCTCGTCTCGGCGAGGTGGACCCGGTTCTCGAGGTCGTCGAACCGATCCTCCACGTCGTCGAAGGCGGCGTCGAGCTGGTCCCGGAGCACCTGCAGCTGGTTGGTGACCTGCGCCAGTTGGGCCTGGACCGATCCGGCCCGTCCCGGGGAGCTGGCCGGCGCCGGGGGGCGAGGCGTCCGGTTGGACTGCGGCACGGGCGGTGCCGGCGGTACGCCGAGGTCGGGCGCGACGTCGGCGTTGAAGGCCTCGAACCGCTCCTGGAGGCGGTTGGCGATGGCCTCGCGGAGCGGCGGCGGATCGTAGGGGGAGGTGGCCATGTCGAGAGCCGGCGACCCTGCCCGTGGGCGCCGAGGATCAAGTGTACGCGTTGCGTTCCGACATCGGTAGGCAGCCGGTTCGCCGGGTGGCCCGACGATCGACTGGACTGGGGGCATGCCGACGCCGTCCGAGGAGTCTGCGCGACGGCGCACCTTTGCGATCATCAGCCACCCCGACGCGGGCAAGACCACCCTCACCGAGAAGTTCCTGCTCTACGGCGGTGCGGTGCAGTCCGCGGGGGCCGTGAAGGCCCGTGGAGAGCGCCGGCGGGTCACCTCCGACTGGATGGAGATGGAGCAGAAGCGGGGGATCTCGATCACCTCGACGGTGCTGCAGTTCCCGTACCGCGACTCGGTCCTGAACCTCCTCGACACGCCCGGCCACCGTGACTTCTCCGAGGACACCTACCGGGTGCTGGCGGCGGCCGATGCCGCCATCATGGTCCTCGACGCCGCCAAGGGGATCGAGCCCCAGACGCTGAAGCTCTTCGAGGTGTGCCGGGAGCGCAACCTCCCGCTCATCACGTTCATCAACAAGTGGGACCGTCCGGGTCGAGATCCCCTCGAGCTGCTCGACCAGGTGGAGTCCCAGCTCTCCATCGTCCCCACGCCGGTGACGTGGCCGGTCGGCATCGCCGGCGACTTCCGCGGCGTCGTCGACCGCAGCGCCGGCAGCTACGTGCGGTTCACCCGCACGGCGCGAGGGGCCAGCGAGGCGGGCGAGGAGCGGCGCACCTTCGAGGAGGCCGCTGCCGAAGAGGGTCCGGCCTGGTCGGCGGCCCAGGAGGAGCTGGCCCTCCTCGACGAGGTGGAAGCCCATGCCGACCCGGAGCGGTTCCGGAAGGGCGAGGTCACCCCGGTGTTCTTCGGGTCCGCCCTCACGAACTTCGGCGTGCGGCTCCTGCTCGATGCCGTCGTCGACCACGCCCCGTCGCCCACGCCGCGCGACGACGTCGACGGCCTGCCCCGCCCCCTCGACGCCCCGTTCTCGGCGTTCGTGTTCAAGGTGGCCGCCAACATGGACCCGTCGCACCGCGACCGGATCGCCTTCGTGCGGGTGTGCTCCGGACACTTCGAGCGCGGGATGGTCGTGACCCATGGCCGCACCGGCAAGCCCTTCGCCACCAAGTACGCCCACTCGGTGTTCGGGCAGGAGCGCGACACGATCGAGGAGGCCTGGCCGGGCGACGTGGTGGGCCTCGTCAACGCCACCGACGTGACCGTGGGCGACGCCCTCTACGTGGACGCCCCGGTGGAGTTCCCGCGGCTGCCGGAGTTCGCCCCAGAGCACTTCGTCGTCGCCCGGGTCCGCGACACCGGTCGGTTCAAGCAGTTCCGTCGCGGGATCGCCCAGCTCGACGAGGAGGGCGTGGTGCAGGTCCTCCGCGACCAGGACCTCGGCGACCAGGCGCCGATGCTCGCCGCCGTGGGACCGATGCAGTTCGAGGTGGCGTCCCATCGACTCGAGAACGAGTTCGGCGCCCCTGCGGAGCTCAGCCCCACCTCGTGGCGGATCGCTCGCCGCACCGACGAGGCGTCGACGACGGCCCTCCGCGGGATGCACGGCGTGGCCGTCTACGCCCGGGCCGACGGCACCCGCTACGCCCTCTTCGAGAGCCCCTACTGGCTGGCCCGGGTCGAGGGCGATCACCCCGAGCTCCTGCTGGAGCGGCTCGTGGCCGAGGGCACGGCCGGCTGAGCTCGTTCAGGCGGAGGTGCAGGTCAACCCGTCGGCGGGGGCCTGTCCGTCGACCAGGTAGCGACTGATGGCGTCGTCGATGCACGGGGAGCCGTTGCCGACGGCGCCGTGACCGTCACCGTCGACGGTGAGCAGCACCGCGTCCTCGAGCTGGTCGGCCAGGCGCACGCCGGCCTCGTAGGGGGTGGCCGGGTCGCCGGTGGTCGACACCACGACGACGGTGGGCATCCCCGGGAGTGGGCTGGCCTCGAGGGGGTCGGCGGGCACCGGCCAGGTGGAGCAGCGCACGTAGTCGGAGGTGACGGCCTCGCCGAACACCGGGGCGGCGCGTCCCGCCTCCGTCGCCGCCGCGAGGAGCTCCTCGGCGTTCGCCGGCCAGGCGGTGTCGATGCAGGTGACGGCGAAGTACACGTCGAAGTCGCTGCCGGCGAGGTAGGCGTCGGCCATGGCCACGATCCCCGTGCCGTCACCGGCCTGGGCGTTGGCCACCGCGCTGGCCAGCTGGTCCCACGCCGAGGGGCTGTACAGCCCCTGGCCGAGGGCCAGGTTGACCTCACTCGGTCCGGCCCGCCGTCCGGCGCCATCGGCCCGGATGCCGTCGCCCTGCTCGGCCGCCGCGATGACATCGTCGACCGCACCCAGCGGGTCGTCCCGCAGCGGGCAGGCGTCGTCAGCCCGGCACGCGTCAGCCCAGCGTCCCAGAGCCAGTTGGAACCCCAGCGCCTGGAGCCGGGCGTCCTCGACCCCTGGGCGGCCCAGCTCGACCACGCCGTCGAGCACCAGCGCCCGCACCCGGTCGGGGAACAGCTGCCCGTAGACCTGGCCCAGCGCGGTGCCGTAGCTGACGCCGACGAAGCTCAGCTGCCGATCGCCCATCGCGGCGCGGACGACGTCGAGGTCCCGCGCCACGGTGCGGGTCCCGAGGCGGGACAGCCGGTCGAGACCCACCTCCCGTCCGCACCCAGCGGTGTAGGCGGCCGAGGTCGCGAGCAGCGCTTCGCGGTCGGCCTCGCTGTCGATGGTCGGATCCAGTCGGTAGAGCTCCTCGACCGGCATGCCGCAGTCGATGGGCCCACTGCCAGGCAGCCCCCGCGGCTCGACGGCGACGAGGTCGAAGTGCTCGGTGATGGCCTTCGGGAACTGCACCGCGAGACCGGGGAGGTACGACGTCGGGCTGGCGCCGGGCCCCCCAGGGTTGAAGAACAGTGGCCCGATGCGGTCGCCGGTGGCGGGCACGCGGCTGACGTAGACCGAGGTCCGGGCTCCGGCGGGATCGTCGTGGTCGAGCGGCACCTCCACCACCGCGCACTCCAGGTCCTCGCAGTCCCGCCACTCGATGGCCGCGGGCGTGAAGTCGTCGGAGGCGTCGGGAACGACCGTGGTGCCGCGACCGGCTGCGCCGTCGTCCCCGCCGCAGCCCGTCGCGACGGCGATGGCCGCGGCCGCCGCGAGGATCCGCCGGCGACGGGTCACTGGTCGGACGGATCGATCGACGTCGACGACCGCGGCGCGGTGGTCGGCGGCACATCCTCCCTGGTGCTGAGCGACTCGTCACCGAGGACGAACAGGTGACCGGCCCGGGTCCCGATGTAGATGCGGCCGTCCCACACCGCGGGCGTGGCCTCGATGCAGCCCCCGAGCTCGATGCTCCAGAGCTCGGGTGGCGCCACTGCGGGGTTCGACACGTCGAACGCGTGCAGGAAGCCCGAGCAGTCGCCGATCAGGAGCACGTCGTCCACGACGACCGGGCTGCCCCACACCGGCGGGGGCAGCTGCCGTTCCCAGCGTGGCGCGCCGGTGGCCCGGTCGAGGGCCAGCAACCGTCCGGCGCTGGTGGCGACGTAGACGGTGTCCTCGGTGACCGCCGGGGTGCCGTAGAGCCCGCCCTGGAGGGCCTTCGAGTCGTCGAACTTCCACACGATCGGGTTGACCGTGTTGCGGGGGTCGAGCTTCACCAGCTGACCGACCTCCCGAGCCCGGGCCAAGGGCCGGTCGTACTCGGAGGCCGAGTAGAGGAACCCGTCCTCGTCGATCACGATCGAGGCGTCGGCGTCGTTGCCGCTGTAGAAGCGGAACACCTGTCGGGGCGGGACGCCGGTGGCGAGCCCGGACAGGTCGTACCCCAGCACGAGCCCGGCGGAGGTCCCGAAGTACACCGTGTTCTCGTAGACGGCCACCGAGCTCTCGACCGACGCCACCTCGTCGCCGTTGGCGGAGATGGCCTGGCTGTCCCAGGCCGGCGTGCTGAACACCACCTCGGGCGCCACCTGCACGAGGCCCTGCGCATCGACGCTGCGGTTGAGCTTGATGACCCAGAAGCGGCTGCTCTCGCTGCCGACGATCATGTGGTCGTCGAGGATGATCGGCGACGAGTCCCAGTCGTCGTTCCAGAGGACCGGCCCGCGCGACTCGCTGTCGAGGGTCCAGAGCACCTCCGCCTGGCCGGGGCGGTCGACGGCGATGATCCGCAACAGGTCGTCGCGCGACCCCGTGTACACGAGCGGGAACCCGTCCGGGTCGAAGGTGGGCGTGCCCTTGATGATGTCGCCAGTCTCGACGTCCGGGAGGATCCGGTCGCCGGTGATGGCGTCCATGAAGTGGATGTTGCCGTCGTAGCCGCCGAACACCGCCCACCGGCGGGTCTGCTCGGCGATGAGCGGCTGGCCCGTCCATCCCATCCCGCACCACACCTTGGTGGTGCCGAGGTTCCGCGACTCCCGGCACATCGGCTGATCGGGGAACCGGTGGAGCACCGTGGGCAGGGTGCGGGGGACCGGGCCCATGCCGTAGTAGCTGCGGGAGGGGTTCCCCCGGAACGTCAGGATCCCCTCGAGCTCGGCGTTCGGGTACGGCTTGCCGAAGCCGGCCGGGTCGGCGAGCACCTTGCGCTCGGTGGTGAAGTACTCGCCCTTCGGCCCGGCGTCGACGTCGACCTCGTCGTCCTGCTTGCCGCCGTCGTCCTTGCCGCCGCTGCTGCCGCGGTCGACCTGCAGGCTGAGGGCCACGGCGACGACGCTGACGACCGACAGCGCGGTGATGGTGAGGCGACGACGTTTCTCTGCGTGCACGGGTACCTCCGCACCCAGGCGCCCGGGGGGACGGTGAGCGTACCGCCGACCGCTACCCGGCGGCAGTCGTGGACGTGGACGTCGGCGTCGGGGTGACCGGAGCGTGCAGCCCGAGGCTGAAGAGGTACTCCCGCAGCGTGAGGCCGGACGCGATCACCTGGGCGGCCTGGTCGCGGCCGACGTAGCGCAGGTGCCAGGGCTCGTAGTCGTAGCAGGTGGCCGTCTGGGCGTCGGCCGGGTAGCTGAGGATGAACCCATACTTGTGGGCGTTGCTCCGGACCCACTGTCCGGTCGGCGAGGCACCCCACGACTGGTCGACGTCGGTGAGGCCCTCGCTCGTCACGTCGATGGTGGTGCCGAGTTGGTGCTCGGAGTGGCCCGGCCGGGCGACCCGGCTGCCCGCCTCGGAGGCGCCCAGCTCGTCGACCCGGCGCTCGAAGAGGTCGACCTGGGTGGGGTACGACCGGTAGGCGGCGATGATGCTGATCGGCGTCCCGTTGCTGGCCGCCTCCTCCCGCATGGCCTGGAGGTCGGTCATGACGAAGCCCCGAAGGGCCAGGCCGTCGGTGAACGGGAACCCGGCCTCGGAGATGTTGTGGAGGTCGCCGGGACCGTAGGACGGGGGGAGCGCCCGTTCGGTGTCGACGATGATCGTGGACCACGCCTCCTTGGGGTCCTCGGCCACGATGGCCTCCACGTCGTCCCGGCAGGGCGGGACGGCCGGCGCTGCCGCGGTGGTCGTGGTGGTGGTCGCCGGCGGTGCGGCGGTGTCGTCGCCACCACCGGCGAAGGTCTGGTAGCCGAGGTACAGCACCACGACTGCCGCCGACGCCACGATCGCCCGGCGGAGGCGGTAGGTCTGCGGCGAATGCCGCCGGATGCGCGGCTGACCCGGATGCATGGCGCCGCCACCCTAGGAGTGCGAACGGGACCCGCCCCAGTCCGTGCCACTTCCGGGATCACCCCATTCAGGTCGGTTGCGCGCCACATGCCCGCCTGGCGGCGGCGGCCTCGGCACGGGATGATCGGAGCGTGCGACTCCTCGCCCCCCGGAGCCTCGTGGCCGGTGCCCTCGCCGCTTCGCTGGTGACCATCCCCGTGTTCGCTACTCCCGCCGTGGCGGCGCCGCCCGCGCAGGCCGCCTGCGGTTCGCTCGGGCCCCCGGCGTGCGACCTGCTCGTCACGGTGAAGGCCGTCTTGGCGCCCCTCGAGCCGGTGTTCGCCATGGGCATCCCGATCACCGACGCCCTCGGCGCCACGGTGCACACCCTCCAGTCGACCATCGAGCAGGTGATCGGTGATCCCGAGGCGGTGAACGCCCAGGACCTCGCCCAGCAGATCGGTGATCTGCTCGATCAGCTCTCGGTGGTGCCCGAGCCGGTCGCCACCACGCTCTCCCTCCTCGGCCTCGGCGGCCTGCGAGGCGCGCTGACCGACCTCAAGACCGCGCTCGAGGCCCAGGCGGTTGCGGCGGGCCCGGCCACGCCCGTGGCCGCCGCGGCGGGTGCGACGCCGACGT
>JALYWQ010000244.1 GCA_030852625.1 Actinomycetota bacterium | reverse complement strand
ACGATCATCCGCTTGTTCTCGGCCGCCACCGGGTCGTTGCGCGGGTTGTAGCGGCTGGGTGCGGGGATCAGACCGGCGAGCAGGGCCGACTCCGAGAGGGTGAGCTCGTTGACCGGCTTGCGGAAGTAGGTCTGGGCCGCGGCGGCGGCGCCGTAGGCCCCCTCGCCCAGGTACACGACCGAGATGTACTCGAAGAGGATGTCGTCCTTGTCCATCGAGCGATCGAGCTGGCTGGCGAGCACCGCCTCGCGGATCTTCCGCTGGATGGTGCGCTCCTTGCCCACGTCGGTGGTGTTCTTCACGAGCTGCTGGGTGATGGTCGAGCCGCCCTGGCTCGTGCCGCGGTTGCGGATGTCGGCGACGAGGGCTCGGAGGGTTCCTCGCACGTCGACGCCGCCGTGCGCGTAGAAGTTCTGGTCCTCCGCCGCCACCACCGCCTCGTTCAGGAAGACCGGGATGTCCTCCTTCTTGCTCGGGATCGATGTCTCGAACTGGCGGAAGTTCCCGATCTCCTGGCCGCTGATGTCGAACACGCGGGAGATCTGCGAGGCCGCGGGCGGATGGCGATCGGGCAGGCGGGCCGGCAGGGGCAGGAACAGGTAGGCGCCCAGGGTGACGCCGACCACCGAGACCGGGGTGACCACCGCGACCAGGAAGAGGGCGGTGCCGAGCCTGAGGATGCGGCGCATGACCCCGCCATCATCCCCCGTGGAGCCGGTTCCCATGACGCGCCGTCGCCATCTGCTCGAGCCGGGCCAGCCGGCGGTCCCACGCCCGACCAGCCTGGAGCAGCCAGGAGCCGGCCTCGACCAGGGGTGCCGGCGTCACCGAGTAGCGCTGCTCCCGGCCCACCTTGGCGGTGGCCACCAGGCCGGCCTCCTGCAGGATCCCGAGGTGCTTGGCGATGGCCTGCCGGCTGACGGGGAGCTCGGCGGCCAGCTCGGTGGCGGTGCGGGCCCCCGCCGCCGCCACGGCCTCGAGGACCGCCCGCCGGGTGGGATCGGCCAGCGCCGCGAACACCTGCCCGTTCGGGCCGTCGGCGTCGACCGGGGTGGTCAACCCCGGGCCGGGGCGAGCAGGAGCAGCAGCTCCAGCCGGAGGATCCGGTCCGACCAGGCGTCGGCGACCGCCATCGCAGCGGCCTGGGCCTTGGCCATCGACCGCATCGACGACCGCGAGACGGCGGGCAGCGGACGTTCGATCACCGTGACCAGCGCACCGCCGTCGTCGGGGGTGAGGGTGATCTCGACCCGGCTCCCGGCGCCGTCGCCCTCGTCGTCGGTCCACCAGCGCCAGGCGATCCGACGGCCGGCCTCGACCTCGTCGACCACGAGGTGCCGGCGGGTGCCGTCGTGGTCGGTCACCGTGCCGGCTGCCCCGGGGGTTGGATCGAGGTCGACCTCGGTGCCGAGCCAGCCGGCCAGGTCGTCGGGCCGGGTGAGCAGGTCCCAGGCCTCGTCGGTGTCGGTGGGCAGCGTGACCGAGCGGGTGATCTCCATGAAACGCAACTCTACGGTTGCGAAGCGCACGATGCACCCGTACCGTCAGTGCAACCAATTGATTGCACATGGAGGCTTCGTGCTCATCCCCACCGTCCTCGAGACCACGTCCCGCGGGGAGCGGGCCTACGACATCTGGTCGCGGCTCCTCCGGGAGCGGATCGTGTTCCTCGGCACCGCCCTCGACGACGCCACCGCCAACCTCATCGTCGCCCAGATGCTCTTCCTCGAGGGCGAGGACGACACCAAGCCGATCCACCTCTACATCAACAGTCCCGGCGGCGACATGCTCGCCCTCTTCGCCATCCACGACACCATGCGGTTCCTGCGGGCGCCGGTGTCGACGATGTGCGTGGGCCAGGCGGCGTCGGCGGCGGCGGTGCTCCTCGCGGCGGGGGAGCCCGGGATGCGGTTCGCGCTCCCCAACGCCCGGGTGCTGATCCACCAGCCCCACGGCGGCGCCCAGGGCCAGTCCACCGACATCGAGATCCAGGTGCGGGAGATGGTGGACATGCGGGACCGGATGGTCGAGATCCTCTCGACGGCCACCGGCCAGACCCGCGAGCGGATCGTCGCCGACATCGACCGCGACAAGATCCTCCGGGGCCAGGCGGCGGTGGACTACGGCCTCATCGACGAGGTCCTCGAGGAGCGGGCCCTCCGCGTGCTCCCGGCCCAAGGCGCCATCGCCCGCTGAGAGCTGTCAGATCGATCGTCGACGTAGGGTCGGGCATGCCCGGTGCCCTGTTCGAGCTCGTCGCCACCGACACGTACCTCGCGACCGACGCCTCCCGCGGCCCGTGGTCGCGCGACGCCCTCCACGGCGGGCCGGTGGCGGCCCTCCTCGCCGGCGGCGTGGCCCCGCTGCTCGGGGATCTCCACCCTGCTCGGCTCACCGTCGAACTGCTCCGACCCGTGCCGGTGGCGCCGATCCGCATGACGGCGCGAGAGATCCGGCCCGGCAAGAAAGTGCGCCTGGTCGGCGTCGAGCTGACGACCGAGGACGGCACGCTCGTGGCGACCGCCACCGCCCTCGGCATCCGCCGGGTCGAGGTGGCGGTGCCGTCAC
>JALYWQ010000242.1 GCA_030852625.1 Actinomycetota bacterium | reverse complement strand
GAGGTGGGCACCGGCGGCGGCGGGCAGCCAGGCGTCGACCTCGTCGAGGCTTCGCCGCGATCGCACCGCGGCCATGGCGGTGGCCAGCCGGCGCCGGGCCGGGGTGGCGTAGTGGGCGTTGGTCGTCGCCACCACGTCGACGCCCTCGGCCACCGCCAGCTGGGCCAGCACGTCGTTGCGATGGGAGTCGAGCGGGTCGCCGTGGTCGCAGAGCTCCACGGCCACGTTGGGGCGCCCGAAGGTGGCGATCAGGTGCTGCAGCTTCCAGCGGGCCGAGGCGGGACCGTCGGCTTCGAGGGCCTGGCGCACGGCCCCCTTCCGGCAGCCGGTGAGCACCAGCCAGTGGTCGTCGTGGACGTCCTCCCACGCGATGTCGTCGTAGATCGGTTTGCCCTTCTCCGCTCCGGTCAACTGGCCCGCGCTGATGGTGGATGCCAGGCGGGCGTAGCCGGCGGGGTCGCGGGCCAGCACGAGGAGGTGGGACCCCTCGGGGTCGGGGCGGCCGTTCTGGGGCCGGGTGAGCCCGAGCGACAGCTCGGCGCCGAACACGGTGGGGAGGCCCACGGCCCGGGCCGCTTCGGCGAAGCGCACCACGCCGTAGAAGCCGTCGTGGTCGGTGATGGCCAGGGCCTGCAGGTCGAGGCGGGCGGCCTCCTCGGCCAGCTCCTCCGGCGAGCTGGCCCCGTCGAGGAAGCTGAAGGTGGAGTGGCTGTGCAGCTCTGCGTAGGGCGTGGCGCTCGGGCGTCGCACCAGCTGGGTGGGCGGCACGTAGGCCGACCGCACCGCCGACCATGCCGGGCTGTCGCCCCCGTTGGCTCCCTCCGGCCGGGGCGGCTGGGGCCGGCGCGACCGGCCGGAGAGCGTCCGCTCCAGGTCTCGCCACGGCACGTCCGGGTTGTTGAAGCCCACCCGCGCGATGATCGAACACCTGTTCGCCCACGTCAAGCGGAGCGCGCCGCGTGGAGCTCCGGCCAGGCGTCGATAGCTTCGACGGGATGGCAGACACGATCCCCGGGGAGTACGTCCCCAGCACGATGGACTGGGTGGCCGAGCAGGTCGAGGCCTACGAGCGCAGCGGCGGCACCGAGGCCAACACGCTCATGGACACCGGCATCCCGATCATCGTCCTCACCACGAGGGGCGCGAAGAGCGGGGCCGTCCGGAAGCTCGGCCTCATGCGGGTGGAGCACGACGGGGAGTACGCCGTCATCGCCTCCTACGGCGGCGCGCCGCAGAACCCGAGCTGGTACTGGAACATCCTCGCCCACCCCGACGAGGTGTACCTCCAGGACGGGCCCGAGCCCTTCCGGGTGACGGTGCGCGAGGTCACCGGCGAGGAGCGGGACCTCTGGTGGGAGCGGTCGGTGGCCGTCTACCCGCCCTACGCCGAGTACCAGGCGAGCACCGACCGGGTCATCCCGGTCCTCGTGGCGTCCCCCGCCTGATCCCCGGCCCCACCGAGGACAGGCGGCGCTGATGCCGACGGCGCGATCGGTGTTCGAGCCCCATCCCGATCGCCTGCCGATCGACCACCCGCAGCGGGCAGAGATCCTCGCCGCCCACCGGGCTGCGGTCGATGCGGGCCGGCCCACCTACGTCGACCCCGCCACCGGCCTGTTCGTCTTCACCGCGGCCCACCACCTCCAGCGCGGCACCTGCTGCGACAGCGGCTGCCGCCACTGCCCCTACCTCTGATCTACCCGGTCAGCGGGCGATGGCGACGACGATGCCGAGGCCGGGGACGGGCTCGGTGACCTCGACCTCGTTGAAGCCGGCTTTGCCGAGGTCCCGTTCCAGCTCGGCCTTCGTCGGCAGGCGGTAGCTGCCGTCGCCGACCCGGCAGATCAGGTCGAGGTGGCGGTTGAACGCCTGGCGGTTCGGGACCGCGGTCGCGACGACGGCGGTCCCCGTGGGCGCCAGCGCTCGCAGTCGCTCGAGGGCGCCAGGTCGTTCGTCGGGCGGCCAGTAGTAGATGTTGTTGAGGAGCAGCACGAGGTCGAACGATCCCTCGCCGAAGGTGGTCAGGTCGCCGTGGCGGGCCTCGCCCCGGCCAGGCGGGAGCTGCGGGGCCGCCCGCTCGGCCACCTCCGGGTCGACGTCGATGCCGAGCCCGGTGGCGGTCGGACACGCCGAGAGGGCATGGGCCAGGTAGATGCCCGAGCCGCAGCCGACGTCGAGGATCGTGGCGGGCGCGACGTCCGCCGCAATGGTCCGGATCACCGGGGCCAGCGCGGGCTCCGCCATCCGGGAGGCCTCGGCGATGATCGG
>JALYWQ010000179.1 GCA_030852625.1 Actinomycetota bacterium | reverse complement strand
CATCTTCGGCGGGCTGGGCGGCTTCGGCGGCGGGGGCTTCGGGCGGGGCGGCGGCTTCGGTGGTGGAGGTGGCGGCTTCGGTGGCGGTGGCGGGGGCGGCTTCGGAGGGGGTGGCGCCAGTGGCGACTGGTGAGCTCCGCCGGCCCAGCCGGCGCCATCGGCGCCGGATCGACGAAGCCGTGCGCCAGGCCGAGCAGACGACCGGCCTGCAGTTCTGCGTGGTGCTCGGCGTGCCTGCGGACCGCGATCCCCACGAGCAGGCCGAGGCCCTCTTCTCGACCGCCATTCCCGAGGGACGTCCGGCCGTCCTCGTGCTGGTGGCGCCCAAGCACCACCACGTCGAGGTCCTGACCGCCCCCGCCGCCCGGCAGCGGGTGTCGGATGCGGCCGCAGAGGTGGCCGTCGGCATCATGGTCGACGCCTTCGCCCAGGGCGACCTCACGCTGGGGCTCATCGCTGGCATCGAGCACCTCGCGGCATCGGCCGGCCCGGGCACGGCGCCGACCGGGCAAGCTGACATCGCCAACATCGTCGATGCCGAGGACTGACCCATGCCGGAGACCACCGCACGACCGCTGACGGTGCTGCCCGAGCACCCGGTTCGGACGCTCGACGACCACTTGCGTCGAGGTGGTGGCGCCGGCATCGAGCGGGCGGTGGCCCTCGGATCCGATGGCACCGTGGAGGAGATTCGCCGGTCGGGCCTGCGGGGCCGGGGCGGCGGCGGGTTCCCCACCCACCGGAAGTGGGACGGCGTCCGGGCCCAGGCCGGGCCCCGCTACGTGGTGGCCAACGGGGCCGAGGGCGAACCGGGGACCTTCAAGGACCGGGCCATCCTCCGAGCCGATCCGTACCAGGTGATCGAGGGGCTCATCATCGCCGGCTTCGCCGTCGGCGCGGCAGCCGGCTACGCGTGCACCAAGGATGCCTACGGGCTGGAGGTCGAGGGGCTGGAGCGGGCGGCGCTCGAGATGCAGGCCGCCGGGATGTGCGAGACCTGCTCCATCACCGTGGTGCGGGGACCCGACGCCTACCTCTACGGCGAGGAGAAGGCGATGCTCGAAGTGATCGAGGGCCGCGCGCCGCTGCCGCGGGTGCTGCCGCCGTACGAGCACGGGCTCTTCGCCGGGGGCCCGAGCCAAGAGTGGGAGTCCAGCTCGCGGTCGTCGACCAGTCCCAACGCGACGGTCGTGAACAACGTGGAGACGCTGGCCCACGTCAGCCACATCCTCCGGGAGGGTGCCGACGCCTTCCGGGCGACGGGCACCGACGCGTCGCCCGGCACCATCGTCTGCACCGTCGTCGGCGATGTGCCCCGCGCCGGTGTGGTGGAGGTCCCGATGGGCACCCCGGTCAGCCAGGTGATCGAGGCCGTCGGCGGCGCCGGGTACGACCGGTCCGCCGTGAAGGCGGTGCTGTCCGGTGTCGCCAACCCGGTGCTGCTCGGCGGTCGCCTCGACGCAGCGCTCTCGTACGAGGGCATGGCGGACGCCGGTAGCGGGCTCGGCTCCGCCGGGCTGATCGTCTACGCCGAGGACGCCTGCATGGTGGAGGTGGCCCGCCAGGTGTCCCGGTTTCTCGCGGTGGAGTCGTGCGGGCAGTGCCTCCCGTGCAAGGAGGGGTCCCGGAAGATCACCGCCCACCTCGAGCTCATCGAAGGCGGGGCCGGCAGCGCCGACGACGTGGCCGAGATCGCCCGGTGGGCTCGGCAGGTGACCGACGGCAGCCGGTGCTACCTGGCCACGCAGGAGCAGGTGGTCGTGGCCAGCCTGCTCGACGCCTTCCCCCACGAGGTGGAGCAACACCTGGCCGGGCAGTGCCCGCGCCCTCGGGAGCTTCCCTTCCCCAAGCTCCTCGACATCGACGACGACGGCCGTGCGGTGGTGGACGAGGCGCAACCCCGCAAGTTGCCCGACTGGACCTACGGCGAGGTTCCGGTGCTCCTCGGGCCTCCCTGACGCGACCGCGCGCAGCGATCAGGTGGGGCGGGCGATCACATCGCGCCGTCAGTCGTCGACGATGTGGATGGCGGCCTCCTCTGCTGCCAACGGGGCTTCCCGTTCGGTGACGACGTCCCGCAGGGTCGGGTCGCCGCCCATCGGGTCGTCCTCGTCGATGGCGCCCACCTCGTCGTCGACGCTGCGGGTGACGGCGGACCCGTCCTCCGGCATGCCGTCCACCGATTGAGGATCCACCAGCACCGGCGGGTCCTCGGGGATGCCGTGGGTGGCCCGCACCTCGGGCTCCTCCCGGAGGATGCGCTCCTCGAGGGGCTCGTCGTAGCGCTCCTCGGCGGCGGTCACCCCGTACTCCTCCGCGCCCAGCGGTTGCTCGGGGGGGAACTCGTCGTTGAGGCGATCGTCGTCGAGTGCTTCGGCTTGGTCTTGGGGATCGGCCATGCCTCACCCGTACCCAGACCACCGCCGACGACACGTCGAGGCCGTCGCTACCGTTCGGGCGAGCCACGGTTGGGTAGTCACCGCGGGGCCGGCCACACCGAGGAGGACCGAGATGGACGTCGCCGAACTGCTGCGAGAGGTGCACGGGCGCGTGCCACCGCTCGTCGAGGCCGCCGTGGCCGACCTGGGCCCGGACGACCTCACGTGGGCGCCGGCGCCGGAAGCCAACACGATCGGCTGGCTCGTGTGGCACCTCACCCGGGTGCTCGACCACCACCTGGCCGACCTGCTGGGCGACACCCAGCTGCTCCCGACCTTCGGGGACCGGTTCGGCCGGGCGCCCGACGCCGACGAGATCGGCTACGGCGACACCGCCGAGCAGGTGGCCTCGGTGCGGCCCGACTCCGCCGAGGCGCTGACCTCGTACCACGCCGCGGTCCACCAGCGGCTGGCCGCGTTCCTCGACCGGTGCTCGCCCGAGGACCTCGATCGGATCGTGGACGAGAGCTGGGATCCGCCCGTCACCATGGGCGTCCGGCTGGTGAGCATGGCCGACGACGCGCTGCAGCACGCCGGCCAGGCCGCCTACGTGCGGGGCCTGATGCCGGCGCGCTGAGACGTGGCCGCTGGCTGGCCTCGGCCCTACTGGGTGGCGACGAGGAACTGCACGCTGCCCTCGGCCACCTGCGCGTCGAGGACCTTGTCGTCGAGCACCTCGGCGGCACCGGGGTCGAGGAACACGCGGGCTCCGGCGTCCTCGATGACGCGATCGTCGATGTCAGCGAAGGCAGCCATGGTGAGGGCCAGCTGCCCGCTGTCGTCGGCCAGGCTGATGCGGAGGCCAGCCCCGTCGGGCACTTCGGGCTGGTGGACGAGGGCGTCGATGGCGGACGTGGCGTTCTCGGTGAGCAGGAGCATGGTGCCTCCGTAGGTGGACGGAAGTGCCTGACTACCCGGCCCCGCCGACGGACCAGACCCGTGCAGGGTGGGGTACTCCGACTAGGAGGTGGGGTCAGGTGCCGAGCGGCCGAGGATCGCCCCGTTCCGGAACACCGACACCGGGCCGTCCTCGCTCACCGCGATCACGAGCGAGAGCGGATCGTCGAACGAGTAGCGCAGGCCCGAGGTGTGGCGGGTGCCCTTGTACCCGTCGACCGACTCCTCGGCGCCGCCGCTCGGGACGAGGCGCACGCCGAGTTGGCGCAGGACGCCGCGAGCGTCGAACACCGCGGCGCCGTCGAGCTGCGCCAGCGCGTGGCGGAGCGGCGCGAGGTGGGCCGGCCGGTCGATGCGCAGCTGCGGCGGCAGCGGGAGGCGCTGTTCGAAGTCGGGGGCCGGCGAGCCGTCGCCGCGGTAGATCAGCAGGGCCCCGATGCCGTTGGCGCCGAGGTCGTGCACGGCGAACTCGAGGAGGGGTCGCAGCACATCGGCGGCATGCGGGGCGCCATCGGCCCGCACCACGTCGATCCACCGTTCGAGGGGCGGTTCGTGGTGCCACCGGTACCCATCCCACCGGAGCACGCCGACGGCACCCACGATGCGCACCAGCCCGGCGGGGTGCCGCTGGACGATCGTGGCCCCCATCACCCGAGCGATGACCCCGAGGTCGCGCTCGGAGCCGGCGGTCCGGTTGAAGACGAGCCACTCGGTCGAGCCGCCCGAGAACCGGACGAGCCAGCTCGACAGGCCGTCGGCGAACCGCCGGGCGGCGTCGAGGGGCTGGTCCCCCGTCGGCGAGCGGGCGAAGGCGAGCGCCGTGCCGGCCTCCCAGGTGGCGGGGTCGGTGGTCGGGTGGAGGATCGTGCCGCTGCTCGACACCCGCCGCTCGTGCACCGGGGGCCGGAGGGCGTGGTCGACCTCCTCCACGAGCACGTCGCCCACGGGCCCATCGACCTCGAGCCCGGCCTCTGTCAGCTCTTCCGCGAGACGACGCAGCCGCCCGACGCTCGGTGCCATGGCACCACGCTAGGTGGACGGCGTCCTCAGATGATCCCCAGGGCCAACATGGCGTCGGCGACCTTGGTGAAACCGCTGATGTTGGCGCCCAGCACGTAGTTCCCGGGTTGCCCGTACTCCTCGGCGGTCTCGTAGCAGCGATCGTGGATGTCGGCCATGATCTCGGCCAACCGCACCTCGGTGTGCTCGAAGGTCCACGAGTCGCGGCTGGCGTTCTGCTGCATCTCGAGCGCGGACGCGGTGACCCCGCCGGCGTTGGCGGCCTTGGCCGGGCCGAAGGTCACGCCCGCCTCGAGGAACGCGGCGATGGCCTGCGGCGTGCACGGCATGTTGGCCCCCTCACCCACGGCGGTGCACCCCTGGCGGATCAGCTTGGCGGCGGCGGTGACGTCCAGCTCGTTCTGCGTGGCGCTGGGCATGGCCACGTCGCACGGCACATCCCAGATCGAACCGCCCGGGACGTACGTCGCGAGGGCGTCGTAGGAGGGGTAGTCGCCCACCCGCCCGCGATCGACCTCCTTGATCTGCTTCAGCAGTCCGACGTCGATGCCCTTCGGGTGGGTGATGTAGCCGTCGGAGTCGGAGCAGGCGATGACCCGTCCCCCGAGTTGGTGCACCTTCTCGATGGTGTAGGTGGCCACGTTGCCGCTGCCCGACACGACCACCGTCTTCCCCTCGAACGTCTCGCCGCGGGCCTCGAGCATGCGCTCCACGAACAGGGCACACCCGTAGCCCGTGGCCTCGGTGCGCACCTGCGCGCCGCCCCAGCCGATCCCCTTGCCCGTGAGCACCCCCGACTCGTAGCGGTTGGTGATGCGCTTGTACTGGCCGAACAGGTAACCCAGCTCGCGACCGCCCACGCCGATGTCGCCCGCGGGCACGTCGGTGTACTCGCCGAGGTGGCGGTGGAGCTCGGTCATGAAGCTCTGGCAGAACCGCATCACCTCACCCTCCGAACGGCCCTTGGGGTCGAAGTCGGCACCGCCCTTGCCGCCACCGATCGGCATGCCGGTGAGCGCGTTCTTGAAGATCTGCTCGAACCCGAGGAACTTCACCGTGCCGAGCACCACCGAAGGGTGGAACCGCAGGCCTCCCTTGTACGGCCCCAGGGCGCTGTTGAACTCGACGCGGAACCCCCGGTTCACCCGCACGTTGCCGGCGTCGTCCACCCACGGAACCCGGAAGATGATCTGGCGCTCCGGTTCGACGAGCCGCTCGATGATCCCGGCGTCGACGTACTGGGGATGCCGCTCGAGCACCGGCGGGAGGCAGTCGAGGACCTCCGAGACGGCCTGGTGGAACTCGACCTCGGCGGGGTCCCGCCGCAGAACGTCTTGTCGGAGGAAGTTCAGGCGCGTGCGGAAGTCGGAGGAGACCATGGCCCCGCCATGGTGGCCGACGCGTCAGATCCTCGTCAGATCTGGCTCAACGGTCGTAGACGTGGATCTCGGTGGCCTTCACCGCAGCCCAGATCGGATCGCCCTCGCGGAGGGCCAGCTCGGCGGCAGCCGCCGCGGTGATCTCGGCGACCAGCCCGACCGGCGGAGCCAGGTGGACCCGCACGCGATCGCCGAGCAGGTCCAGGTGGTCGACGGTGGCCCGCCAGCGGTTCCGAGGGCTCCCGCCCGGCTCGGCGCGGTGCAGGGCGATCGCGGCGGGGGCGACGGTGGCGAACACGGCACCGTCGTGGGACTCGGCCGCGGTCAGGATGAGCCCCGTTCCGCTGTCGATCGAGCCGCCGGCCGAGGTTCCATGGATCAGGTTGGTACCGATCAGGTCGGCCACGTACCGGGAGCGCGGTCGGGCGGTGACCTCGGCGAGGGTCCCGGCCTGGGTGATGCGACCGGCCTCGAGGATGGCCACGTGGTCGGCGAGGGCCAGGGCGTCGACCGGATCGTGGGTGACGAGGATCGTCGGTCCGGCAAAGCCGGCGAGGTGGTGCCGGAGGTCGCGTCGCAGCTCGGCACGGGTGCTGGCGTCGAGCGCCGCCAGCGGCTCGTCGAGGAGGAGCGCAGCGGGCTCGGTTGCGAGGGCTCGCGCCAACGCCACCCGCTGCGACTGTCCGCCCGACAGCGCGCCGGGCTTCGAGCTCGCGTGGTCGCCCACGCCGACCCGATCGAGCAGGGTGGCGGCGAGGGCCCGGGCGTCACGCCGGCTCGCCCCGCGGGCACGGGGCCCGAAGGCCACGTTGTCGAGGGACGTCAGGTGCGGGAAGAGGACGTAGTCCTGGTGCACCACCCCCACGCGGCGGCGCTCCTGGGGCACGAACACGTCCGGGGGACGATCGAGGACCTCACCGGCAAGGGTGATCGACCCGGCGTCGACGGCCAGGCTGCCGGCGATGGACCGCAGTACGGTCGTCTTGCCCGACCCGTTGGGCCCGAGCACCGCGGTCACGGACCCCGCTGGCGCGGTCAGGTCGACCTCGAGGTCCAGCTGGCCGAGCCGGAGGGCGAAGGCGGCGACGATCGTCACGTCCTGATGAACCACCGGTCACGGAGGGAGACGATCACGCCGAGCGAGACGACGACGAGCACGAGGCTGAGGGCGACGGCCGCGTTCCGGTCGCTCTCCAGCTCGAGGTACACGGCGAGCGGAAGGGTCCGGGTCTCACCGGCGACGTTGCCGGCGAAGGTGATCGTGGCGCCGAACTCACCGAGGGCGCGGGCCCAGGCGAGCACCGCGCCCGCCGCCACCGAGGGCGCGATCAGGGGCAGCGTCACCCGCCGGAAGACGGTGTACCGACCGGCTCCGAGGCTGGCCGCGGCGTCCTCGTAGCGCTGGTCCATGCTCCGCAGCGCCCCTTCCACCGTGATGACGTAGAAGGGCAGGGCCACGAAGGTCTCGGCCAGGACCGCCCCCGCGGTGGTGAAGGTGAACTGGACGCCGAGCACGTCGTCGAACCACCCGCCGACGGGACTGTTCCGACTGAACGCCGCCAGCAGCGCGACGCCGCCGACCACCGGGGGCAGCACCATCGGCAGCAGCACCAGGCCCCGGACGAGCGACCGGCCGGGGAACGTGGTGCGGGCCAGCACCCACGCCAACGGGGTGCCGAACAGGATCGACAACCCCGCCGCCGACAGCGAGCAGACCAACGAGAGCCGCAGCGCGCTGCGCGTCTCCCCGGTCGTCAGATCGGCCCACACCGTCGACCAGTGGGCCCGCTCCACGATCCCGATCAGCGGGAGGGCGACGAACAGCACGGCGATGGTCGCCGCGAGGAGCACGAGCGCCGGAGGCCGTCGGGTGGCTCGACTCACGACGGTGGCAGGAACCCGTGGTCGGCCAACACGCGCCGGCCATCGTCGCCGAGCACGTGGTCCACGAAGGCCTCCGCCACGGACGGTCGGGCCGACGTCGACAGCTCGCCGATCGAATAGGTGGCGAGGGCGTTCGGCGTCGCCGGGATCGGTACGACCTCGACCGCATCGCCGGCGGCCTGAGCATCGCTGGCGTACACCACGCCAGCGATGGCATCGCCCTCGGTGACTGCGGTGAGCGTGGCGGTGGCGTTCTGGCCTCGGGTGACCCGTGACTCGGGGATCGTCACGCCGGCCTGGCGCAGGGCCGCCGCCGCGTACCGCCCGCATGGCACCGCGTCGCCGCACAACGAGATCACGCCGGCATCGGCCAGGTCCGCCAGGGACGCGACGCCATCGGGGTTCCCGGGCTTGCTGACGATCACCAGCTGGTTTCGGGCGAACGGCTGCGGACGCCCGGCGACCAGCTCCTCAGCGGTTAGCCGAGCCATGTTCGCTTCGTCCGCCGACGCGAAGACATCGGCCGCCGCGCCTTCGAGGAGCTGGGTCGCCAAGGTGGTCGACGAATCGAAGCTCAAGCTCACCTCGACGTCGGGGTTGGCGTCCATGAAGTCGCCGGCGATCTCCGTGAACGCGGCGCGAAGGGAGCTGGCGGCCGACACCCTGATGGAGGATCCCGTCGTGGCGTCGTCGCCACAGCCCGCGCCGACCAGCCAGACCACCGCGGCGATCGTCCACCCCAGCCTCGCGGTTCGGCACACGGCCCGACTCTAGGTTCGGGCCGCCCCCACCATCAGCGGTCCCGGCGGCCGTCACCAGCTGGCCGCGCCGGACTCCCCCGGGCGGACCACGCCGGCTTCATAGGCGAGCACCACGGCCTGGACCCGGCTGCGGACGCCGAGCTTGGTGAGGAGGTTGCTCACGTGGGTCTTCACGGTGGCCTCGCTGACGATGAGATCGTCGGCCAGCTCCTTGTTGGTCCGGCCTCGAGCCAGGCCCACGAGGATCTCCCGCTCCCGCGCGCTCAGGGTCCCGATCGTCGGCGGCACCGGGCGGTGGGCCGGCTCGACCGACGCATCGAGGCTTGCCCACCGCTCGATCAACCGTCGGGTCACCGCAGGATCAATGAGGGAGTCGCCGGCGGCGACGGTGCGGATGGCGGCCACGAGCACGTCGGGGCCGGCGTCCTTGAGCAGGAAGCCGGCCGCGCCCGCGCGGAGGGCCCCGAACACGTACTCGTCGTCGTCGAAGGTGGTGAGCACGAGCACGGCCGGCACCAGCGTCGACTCGCGGGCGAGGATCCGCCGGGTGGCCTCGATGCCGTCGACCTCGGGCATCCGCACGTCCATGAGCACGACGTCAGGTCGGGCCGCGGCAACGACCTCGAGCGCCTCGCCGGCGTTGCTGGCCTCACCCACGATCGTGAGGTCGGACTCGTGCTCGAGCATGGTTCGCAGACCGGCTCGGATGACGGCCTGGTCGTCGACCACCGCGATCCGGATCACGACACGGCTCCGGCCGGGAGCCAGGCGCTGATCCGCCAGCCGCCCAGCGGGCTGGTTCCGATGCTCAGCCGGCCGCCGCACGCCGCTGCTCGCTCCTGCATGCCGACCAGCCCGGTGCCGTCA
>JALYWQ010000178.1 GCA_030852625.1 Actinomycetota bacterium | reverse complement strand
AGCGTCGCCTGGTGGAGCTGGCCCGGGCGCTGGCCGGCGACTTCCGGCTCCTGCTGCTCGACGAGCCGTCCTCGGGGCTCGACGTGAGCGAGACGGCACGGTTCGGCGAGATCCTGACCGGCGCGGTGGCCGACCGGGGCATCGGCATCCTGCTGGTGGAGCACGACATGGAGCTGGTCACCTCGGTGTGCGACCACATCTACGTGCTCGACTTCGGTGCGCTGATCGACGAAGGCGACGTACCCCACATCCTGAACAGCGAGGCCGTGCGGGCGGCCTACCTCGGGGCGGTGGCCTGATGTTCGAGCTCCTCGACGTCACCGCCGGCTACGGCGGCACGGTGGTCCTCGACCAGGTCACCGTGCGCGTGCCGGCCGGCTCGGTGGTCGCTCTGCTCGGCCCCAACGGCGCCGGCAAGACCACCCTGCTCCGCGTAGCGTCGGGCCTCCTCCAGCCGACCGCCGGTGAGATCCGTTGCCACGGCGAACGACTCACCGGCGCCCGGCCCCACGAGTTCGTGGAGCGGGGCGTGTGCCACGTGCCCGAAGGGCGAGGCATCTTCCGCTCCATGTCGGTGCGCGACAACCTCCTCCTCCAGGCCCCGCCCGGTTCCGAGCGCACCGCGGTGGACCAGGCCTGCGAGGTGTTCCCGGTGCTCGGCACCCGGATGAGCCAGTCGGCCGGCACCCTGAGCGGCGGTGAGCAGCAGATGCTGGCCCTGGCCCGGGCCTACGTGTCGAACCCCTCGTTCGTGTTCCTCGACGAGGTGTCGCTCGGCCTGGCGCCGATCATCGTCGACGAGATCTTCGAGTTCCTCCGCCGCCTGGCCGACGCCGGCGCCGCCCTCCTCCTCGTGGAGCAGTACGTCGTCCGGGCGCTCCGCCTGGCCGACTACGTCTACGTCCTCACCAGAGGCCAGGTGGCCTTCGCCGGCGAGCCCGGCGAGCTCGACGAGGACGCCGTCTTCCGCAGCTACGTCGGCGCCGAGGTCTGATCGCTCAGGTCCAGGGGTCCTGGTCCCACGGGCGGTCGAGGGGTTCCTGGCCGCCGCGGTAGCTGAAGTAGTTCCGCATGGCGTAGAGCTCCTGGAACTGGCCGAGGGCCAGGTCGTTGAGGGCGGCCCGCTTGAACTCCTGCACGAGCACCGACCGGGTGAGACGGAGCGTGAGGGGCGGGCGCATGGCCAGGTAGCGGGCCACCTCCCAGGCCCGGTCCATGAGCTGCTCCTTCGGGAGCACCTCGTTCACGGCGCCGCACTCGAGGAGCTCCTGGGCCGACAGCTTCTGGCCCATGAGGAGGAAGTAGCGGGCTCGGTTGCGACCGAGGACCATCGGCCACACCGTCTGCACGCCGTCGCCGGGAACCACGCCACGCGGGAAGTGGGTGCTGTCCTGCAGCCAGGCGTGCTCGGCGGCCAGCACGATGTCGCACATCACCGGGAGCTCGGCGTGGATGCAGCACGGGCCGTTGATCGCTGCGATCACCGGCACCTGGATGTCGAGGAAGTTGAGGTGGCGTTGCCGTCCCCGCCAACCCGACTCGTCGAGCTGCTCGGCGCCGGCGTCCTGGTGGGCCGGGAACTCCTTGTCGGTCGGCGGGTTCCAGATGTTCATGAACCCGTCGCCGGTGCCGGTGAAGATCACGACGTTGATGTCGCGGTCGCCGGCGATGTCGGCGCAGGCGTCGCCGAAGTCGCCGTGGGCCCTCCAGTCCCAGGCGAACTCGCCGCCGTCCGTGTGGAGCTGGAAGAGGAGGATCTTCTCCTCGGTCTTCTCGA
This sequence comes from Actinomycetota bacterium, assembly GCA_030852625.1. Lineage (GTDB taxonomy): Bacteria > Actinomycetota > Acidimicrobiia > Acidimicrobiales > VFJN01 > VFJN01. The sequence continues at coordinate 947 of JALYWQ010000178.1, read as the reverse complement.
GCTTGAACCTCGGGTACTTGTCCCGGTACTCCTCGAAGTTGCTGCGCTTGGCCACGGAACCTCAGCTGGTGGGGGCGGGGTCGGCCAGACGGGCCGGCTCGATGCCGAGGTCCTGAGGCCCGAGGGGACGGGTCCAACAGGCCAGCTCGAGCAAGGCGCCGTCGGGGTCGAAGAAGTACACCGAACGCAGGAACACGCCGTCGTGCATGCGACGGGTGATCTGGTGCTCGCTGTCGTCGTGGTTGGTGACGCCGCTGGTCTCGATGCCCTTGGCATGGAGCTTCTCGACGTACTCGTCGAACTTGTCCGGCGGCACGGACAGCGCCACGTGGTTCATCGAGCCGAACGCCGACCGTGAGTCGCTCACGATCGGGTAGCCGGCCGGCGACGACACGCCGGGCGCAGCTTCGGGCGCCTCCGGGTACCAGAAGAAGGCCAGGGTGTCGCCGTTGCCGATGTCGAAGAAGAAGTGCTGCCCCATCCCGTGCGGGAGGTCGATCGTCAGCACGAGCGGCATGCCGAGGAGGCCGCTGTAGAAGTCGACGGTGCGACCCATGTCCTTCGACACCAAGGCGAGGTGGTGGACCCCGCGGAACTCGAACTCCGGCTCGCTGGTCATGGGTCCCCCTAGAGCTCGTGGTCCTGCAGCCAACCGGCGATGAGGTCGGCCACGTCGTCTCGCCCGCCGTCCTCGAAGTAGTGCTCCCCCGGCACGAGCTCGAGCGTCTTGTCGCTCGCGCCGAGGGCGTCGCAGATGGCCCGGGCGTCGCTCGGGTACACGCCCCGGTCGGCGAGCGACTGGACGACGAGCGACGGAACGGTGACTCGGGGCAGGTGCTGGGCCCCGTTGCACTGCGCCTCCTCGAGCGACCACATCGAGATCCACGACCGCAGCGTGCTGGTGCGCCCGAGCCCGAGGGGGCCGTAGTTGGCCCGGCGGGGATCGC
>JALYWQ010000172.1 GCA_030852625.1 Actinomycetota bacterium | reverse complement strand
GGTCCAGGATGTGGCGGGCGAGCTGGCGGGCGTAGAGCGGGTTGCCGCCAGCGCCTTCGTCGATGATGTCGAGCACCCGCTGCGGATCCTCGACTCCCTCCAGCACGTCGGCGACGACGCCGGCCAGCGCCTCGCGGCTGACGGGCCCCACGTGGAGCCGCGTCACCGTCTGGGTCGCCGCGAGGGCGCCGAGCACCTCGGCGGCCGCTCCCCTCGACACGTCGGGCTCGCGCGCCGTGACGAGGAACAGCACGGGTGCGTCGCGCTGCTCCTCCCCGAGGAAGCGGAGGGCCGCTGCGGTGAGCTGGTCCACCCAGTGGAAGTCCTCGAGGACCACGACCACGGGCCGGGTGATCGAGAACCGCCGCATCACCAGTCGGAGGTCGCGGAGCAGTTGGCTGCGGTGGAGGTCGCCGGCGTCGCTGATGGACTGCTCGTTGGTCCCGCCGGCCAGCGCGTCGAGGAGGGCCGGCGCCTCGGCCAGCACGCTCTCGTCGACCACACCGATGTCGCCGGCCTTCTCGACGAGCGTGAGCAGCGGACCGAGGGGCACGGTGCCGAAGGGGTCGCACCGTCCTTCGACCACCACGAGGTCACGCCCGGCCATCGACTCGACGAACGCCCGCACGAGGTGGGTCTTGCCGATCCCCGGTTCGCCCGTGATGACGACCGCACGCAGCTCACCGAGGGCGGCGGTGCGGGCTTCGTGCCGGAGGAGGGCCAGCTCCGCCTCCCGCCCCGATGGCGGCTGGCTCCCACCGCCGGTCGTAGCGGCCCGTCGGACCCGACCAGCCGCTCCGGCGATCGAGCCGCCCGCCCGGACCGGCGACACACCGGCGGCGGGGGCGGCGTTGAGGGCGGCCTGCTCGGCAGCGCGGAGCTGCGGGCCCGGCGTGACCCCGAGCTCGTCCCGGAACACCCGGTGGGCCCGCTGGTAGGTGGCGAGGGCTTCGGCCCGCCGGCCGGCCCGCGTGTAGGCCTCCATCAGGGTGGCCCAGCGTTCCTCCCGGTAGGGGTTGCGCTCGATCAGGCCGATCAGCAGCTCGATGGCGGCGTCGAGGTCGTCCTCGCCGAGCAGGAGGCGGGCGAGCTGCGCCTCGGTGTCCTCCCGCATCGCCTCGAGCTCGGCGACGGCACCGTCGACGAAGGGGCCCGACAACCCGTCGAGCGGCGCCCCTCGCCACCGCCGCAGCGCCATGCGCAGGTGCTCGACGGCCCGGGCGGTGTCGCCCTCGAGCTCGGCCACGCGCGACCGACCGAGGAGGGCCCGGAACCGGTGCAGGTCGAGGGTGCCGTCCGGCAGGTCCAGCACGTAGCCCTTGTCGTCGAAGCGCAGCTCGATGCCCACCGGGCCCAGCACGTGGCGGAGGCGGGAGGCCAGGGTGGACAACGACTTCACGACCGTCCGCGGTGCTGCGAGGCCCCACACCTCGTCGACGAGTCGCGGGATGGGCACCGGCTGCCCGCCGTTGAGGGCGAGGTAGGCGACGATGGCCCGCTGCCGGGCCCCGCCGAGGGCGACCGGCCGGCCGTCGACGGTCAAGCCCACCGGCCCGAGGACCTGCAGCTCGACGTCGGCCATCAGAACTGCTCCTGCACGGCGCGCGTGAGGCGGATGGATCCGAGACGACGGGCCGTGCGCAGCGCACCGTCGAGCAGCTCCACGGCCAGGTCCTCGTCGCCCGGCCCACCCCGGAGACGACGCACCACGGCCTCGTCGCGCGCCGCCCACGCCGACCAGAGCCCGAAGCCCGACTCTCGATCGAGGGTCCGGGCCCGCTCGAGGTGGCCGACGGCCTCGTCGAAGCTGCCGGCCGACCACTCGAGGCGACCGAGGTACCGCTCCGTCCGGCCGAGCACGAGGATCCAGCCACCGAGCACCACCACGTCACCGGCGACGGCCTGCAGGATCGGGCGCAGCTCGTCGACCGGCAGCACGACGTGGAGGTCGACGGCGAGGTCGACCAACAGCGCGAGGTTGCTGAGCAAGGCCCAGTCCTTCGGCTCCGACAGGAGCCGCGCCGGGAGCGGTTGCAGGAGCTCCCGGGCTTCGTCGAGCCGACCCTGTTCGACCAGGCAGCCAACCAGCAGCGCGGCGAGGCCCGGCCGACGCACGCCGGTGGCGATGTAGCCGCGCAGCACGTGTTCGTACTCGGCCAGCGTCTGCCGTTCCCGTCGGAGCGTCCAGCGCTGCAGGACCCCTGCGGCGATGGCCATGGTGGGTGCCACGCCGCGGTCGATGGCCGACAGCGCGTCGACGGCCTGCTGGGCCTGGGCCAACGGCTCGGTGGCGAGGGTGTGGGCCACCCGCTGGGCCCGGAGCTGGTGGATCACCTCGTGGCGGCCGGCGTCGGCGGCCAGGGCGAGGAAGCGGTCGGCGTCGGCGGCCAGACCTCGCAGGTCGCCGGCTCGGAGCCGGTAGTTCTGCAGGTGCACGGTGGTGAGCGAGGCGGTGGTGACGTCGTCGACGGCGAGGCACCGTTCGAGCAACGCCGCGGCTGCGTCGTGGCAGCGAGCGGCCGGGAAGGCCCGCGCCCCGAGCTCGAGCACGCGGATCCGCTCGACCCGTCGCGCCAGGGCGTCGTCGCCGGTCCGGGTCGCCACGGCGTCGGCCCGGGCCATGGCGGCGGCCGCCCCCTCGAGGTCGATGGGCATCAGCACCTCGCCCAGCTTCACCAGGAGGTAGCCCACCCGCCGCTCGTCGAGGTGCCCGGAGTCGATCGCAGCGATCAGCTGGGCCGCGTGGGCCTGTCCCTCGTCGAAGGTGGGCAGGCGGCCGACGCGAGCCCGGGCCAGCAGACCTTCGGCGACCACCTCCCACGCGCCGAGCACTTGGGCCTCCGCGATCCCGCGGTCGAGCTCGGCGGCGGCGGCGACGGCGCCGTCGGCCACGAGAGCGACCCCTCGGAGCACCAGTGCCGTGGCCTGTTGCAGCGGTTGGAGCTCGAGGTCGGCGAGGGCGCCCAGCAGCTTGACCGCCGAGGCGTTCACCCCGTGGCCGATGGTGCGGCGGGCGGCGTCGAGGATCCGCTCGACCACCTCGTGGTCGCTGACGAGCGGGCGGGCGTTCAGCAGGTGGTGGACGGTCTCCAGGTCGCCGATCGACGTGTCCTGCCGCACCCGGGCGGCGCCGAGGTGCAGGGCCGCGCGGTGCTCGGGGTCGGCCAGCTCGTAGGTCACCCGCTGCACGATCCCGTGGGTGAAGCGATGGCGGGCGCCCCCCTCCACCACCTCGAGCAGCCCCGAGCGGCGAGCTTCGAACGTGCGGAGCTGCCGCAGGCGCTCGTCGTCGTCGAGGAGGGCGGCCGCCTCGTTGAGGGTGAAGTCCCGACCGAGCACCGACGCCGCTATCAACAGCTCTCGACCCCGCTCGGGCACGTCGAGCACCCGTTGGCGGACGAGGGCCACGACGTCGGCCGGCAGCGGGGCCTCGGGGTCGTCGTGGTCGGCCAGGTGGCCGGCGAGGAGCCGGGCGTAGAGCGGGTTGCCGCCGGCGCCCTCGTGCACGATCTCCATCCGGACGGGGTCGGATGCCACGTCAGGCTGTTCGTGCTTCACCAGGGTGGCGATGGCCTCGCGGTCGAGCGGCTCCAGTTCGATGCGTTCCACCCGTCCCCGAGCCGCCACCTCGGCCAGCGCCAGTTCGGCCGGCCCGCCGCGCAGGAGCTCCGACTCGCGTGCGGTGAGGACGAGGATCGATGGGAGCTCGATCCCCTCGTAGGACGTGGCCTCGATCACCGAGAGGGTCATGGGGTCGGCGTTGTGGAAGTCCTCGATGACGACGATGAGCGGGCCCTGCGCGGCGAGCACGAGGACGATCTCCATGATCTCCTGGAGCAGCAGGCGTCGCCGCAGGTCGCCGGAGTCGCCGGCCGGGTCGGCCTCGCGGTGCTCGAGCAGGTCGCGGAGGTTGGGGTAGTCGCGCTCGTCGAGCATCCCCCGGTTGGTGGTCTGCTTGAAGATCTGGAGGAGCGAGTGCAGGGGGACGGTGCCGGTGGGCTCGCACCGGCACACGAAGGCGAGGAAGCCCCGTTCGGTCACCCGACCGACGAACGCCTCGACGAGGTGCGACTTGCCGGCGCCGGGCTCGCCGGTGATGGCCACCACGCGCGTGTCGCGCTGCAGGGCGGCCCGCAGCGACGCCTCCAGGGCCTCGAGCTCCCGCTCCCGCCCGACGATTGGGACGTGGTGCGCGGCAGCCGGGGTGACGGCATCGCGCCGAGCCGCCCGCAGGATGGCACCGGGCTCGATGCCGACCTCGTCGGCCAGGCGACGCGCCGTCTCGTCGTAGACGGCGATGGCTTCGTCCACTCGGCCCACCGCCGTGAGCGCCCGCATCAGCTCGACCTGGCGGTCCTCCCGGGTGGGGGCCTGCTCGGCCAGGTGCCGCAACAGGTGCACGGCTCGCGTGGGATCGCCGGCCAGCCGGTGCAGGCGGGCCAGGTCGGACGTGACCGCGTCGCGCTCGATGGCCAGCGCCGCCTGGGTGGGCTCGACGAAGGGCCCGTCGATGTCGACGAGCGGCACCGGCCGGACCCAGCAGGCGAGGGCGGCTTGGAGCTCGGCGATGGCGGTGGCGCGGTCATCGCCGAGCTCGGCCACCCGGGCCCGGCTGACGGCATCACGGAAGGCGTGGAGGTCCACGCAGCCCTCGGGGGCGTGGAGTTGGTAGCCCGCTCCACTGTTGAGGATCTCGATGCCGTGGGGTTCGAGCACCGGGCGAACACGCGACAGCATCGTGGAGAGCGACTTCAGCACCGTGCGGGGCGCGTCGTTCCCCCACACCTGATCGACGATGGCGTTGGTGGCCACGGCCCGGTCGCGGTGGAGCGCCAGCAGGGCGACGATGGCCCGTTGGCGGACACCGCCCAAGGGGACCGCGGTTCCGTCGACCACGAGCTCGACCTGGCCGAGCAGGCGGAGAGCGACGTCGGTCATCGGTGGCTCACTCGGTGGGCGCCGCTCGCACCGCCTGCGCGCGCACCGCTCGCACCGCAGCCGCCAGTCGGC
>JALYWQ010000433.1 GCA_030852625.1 Actinomycetota bacterium | reverse complement strand
CGAGGAGGTCGATCGCATGGTCGCCCTCGTGCGGGAGGCCATGGCCGCCGGTGCCGCGGGGTTCTCGTCCACCCACTCGCCGACCCACTTCGACTCCGCCGACCGTCCGGTGCCGAGCCGGCTGTTGAGCCTCGACGAGCTCAAGGCGCTGGCCGAGGCCGCCGGGCGTAGCGGCGGGGGATCGCTGGCCTACCTGCCCGGCTCGGCCGTCGGCGGCATCACGCCTGACGACGAGGAGCTCCTCATCGAGATGTCGCTCCTCTCGCGCATGCCGGTGATCATCCAGGGCCTCGGCGCCCGCTCGAAGGTCGACGCCCCCACCGCTGGTTGGGACAACGCCAAGCGCTTCGTCGACGAAGCCACGGCGCGCGGCGCGGCGGTGTACTCGATGGCGATGTCGAAGCCGTTCAACCGCACCTTCGACCTCGTGGCCGGCACCAAGCTCTACGAGGGTGCGCTGGCCTTCAACCGGATCTTCACCGAGGCGTCCACGGTGGAGGAGCGGATGGCGCTCATCGCCGATCCCGCGTTCCGCGACGCGGTGCGGGACTCCGTCGACGACCCCAACCGCGATCCCGCCGCCGGTCCCACGCTGCCGCCGCCGCACTGGTCGGTGCTCCACGTCAACAAGGTGGCCAAGCCGGAGAACGAGAAGCTCATCGGCCGGTCGCTCGTCGACATCGCCGCCGAGCGTGGCGTGCATCCCACCGACGCCTTCCTCGACATCGCGCTGTCGGAGGACCTGGCCGTCGAGTTCGTGTGGAAGACCGAGACGCCCGAGTGGATCGAGGGCACGAAGATCGCCCAGGACGATCCGCACATGATCGTGGGCACGTCCGACGGCGGCGCCCACCTCGATCGCGACGACGGTGCCGAGGCCCACACCTGGTTCCTCCAGCACTGGGTGCGGGAGTGGGGCGGGTTCACCCTCGAAGAGGGCGTTCGGCAGATCACCGCCATCCCCGCCGCGCTGTGCGGGTTCTCGGATCGGGGCGTGCTGCTCGTGGGCTACGCCGCCGACATCATGATCTTCGACCCCGACACCGTGGGGCCCGACCAGAAGGTCCTGGCCCACGACTTCCCCAACGGTGCCGCCCGCTGGACGTCGAAGCCCCAGGGCGTGCACGCCACCATCGTCAACGGTGTGCCCATCGTGATCGACGGCGAGCTGCAGTCCGACGCCGGCCTCCCCGGCCACGTCCTCACCCCCAGCTGAGCGGAGACAACGAGATGCGAGCGCAGCGAGCCAGACAGCACAGCGGCCGACCCACGCGCCCCAGTGCGATGCCCGTGGCCCTGCAGTCCAGCTGGAGGCTCGTATGAGAGGTCTGGTCTGGACCGGCGAGTTGGAGGTGCGCGACGACGTCGAGGTGCGCGCCCTGCGACCCCACGAGGTGCTCGTCGAGGTCCGCAACGCCGGGCTCTGCCACTCCGACGTGTCGGTGCTCAACGGCACCATCCCGTTCCCCACCCCGGTGGTGTTGGGCCATGAAGGCGCCGGCGTCGTCACCGAGATCGGCTCGGCGGTGCAGAAGGTGGCCGTCGGCGACCACGTGGTGCTCACCACGCTCGGCAACTGCGGCATCTGCGACGCCTGCGACTCCGGCCACCCCACCATGTGCCGCGACACCGCCGGCAAGCTGAGCCGGCCCTTCACCGTCGGCGGCGAGAAGGCCTTCCAGTTCGCCAACGCCGGTGTGTTCACCGAGCGCACCGTCGTCACCGAGAGCCAGGCCGTGGTGGTGTCGAAGGACATCCCGTTCGAGGCCGCCTGCCTCATCGGCTGCGCCGTGGTCACCGGCGCCGGCGCGGTGCTGAACCGGGCCAAGGTGCAGCCGGGCGAGACGGTCGTGGTGATCGGCGCCGGTGGCATCGGCCAGTCGGTGATCCAGGCCGCCCGCATCAGCTCGGCCGGCCGCATCGTCGTGATCGACGCCAACCCCGACAAGGAGGCCGTGTCCCGCTCGTTCGGCGCCACCGACTTCCTCGACGGGTCGGCCCTCACCGGCGACGGGGAGCTGGTCGCCGCGGTGAAGGACCTCGGCCTGCCCAACGGCGTCGACCACGCCTTCGAGTGCGTCGGCCACCCGGGCCTGATCCGCAACGCCATCGGCATGCTCGACTGGGGCGGGCAGTGCATCCTGCTCGGCGTCCCCAAGCTCGGCACCGAGGCCAGCTTCGTGGTCAACGACCTCTACCAGGACAAGTCGATCATGGGCTGCCGCTACGGCAGCACGCGGCCCCACCACGACATCCCGATGTACGTGAACTTCTACCTCGACGGCCGTCTCCAGCTCGACGAGATGGTCAGCCAGGTCTACGACCTCGCCGACGTCAACCAGGCACTGGAGGACATGCACGCCGGCAAGCTCAACCGAGGCGTCCTCCGCCTCTAGACGTCGCGTCGGGCGCTACCGACCCGAACTCTGCGCCCCAAGCTCACCGGGCGCTACCAAATCCGAAACCTGCGAGGAGGTCTCGACCTCAGGTCGAACTCCTCCCGCTGGTTCGCCCAGGCCGGGTCACCCACGTCGAATCTGCGAGCAGATCTCGACCGAGCGCCGGGATCTGCTCGCATGCTCGTCTCAGATCGTCGTCTCCGACCCGCTCCGAGCATGCAGGGCGGCGCGAACCTCGCTGACGATGTACCGCGATCGCTTCCGGTAGTCCTCGGCGGTGAACCGGAGCATCAGCCAGCCCAGCAGCTGTAGGTCGTTCTGTCGGCGGAGATCGCGCTGGCGGACGACCGCATCCAGGTGGACATCGCCGTCGCACTCGATCGCTATGCGTTGCTCTGGATAGGCCAGGTCGACCTCGGCGACAAACCGATCGCCGTCCCACACGTCGTGGTGCAGCACGGGCTCAGGAAGGCCTGCCTCTCGCAGGAGACTGAGAACGAGCATTTCGAGCTCGCTGTCGGTGATCGTTCGGCGCAAGGCCTCGGCGTCCACGACCGCTCGCAGCCTCCGAATTCCCGGCCGGCCGCGGCGTGCGTGCGCAGCGAGGGTGCTGACGAGGTCGGGCCAGTCCAGGAGGCCGAGGCGCCTGAAGTTCTCAGCGTTCAACTTGAGCCGAGCAACACCCACGTACCGCCCGAGATCGAGGACGGTCCTCGCTGGGTCGGTCGTAGGAACGCCCTGCACCATACGGATCGAACACCGATCGAGGTCGGTGCTCTCGTGGATGCGAATCCCAGGTCGAACGATTCGTGTCCCTCGCGGGACGGTCAACTCCGGGGGCGCGGAACGGTATCCGTTCGCGCCGTATCGCCGTGCGGCGGCGAGGTGGGATACCGCCGCGGGTCCGTCGATGCTCAGGATCGCGGCCAACAAGCGCTGGTCGGCGGTCTCCGGCCACGAGCGCAGCGCGTACACGCCGGGAGCTCGGGGTGCGATGGCGCCGTGCGCAACCCGATGGTGCACGTGGTCAAACGAGCCGCCGCCGGCTCGAACGTCCGCCAACGTGACAAGACCCAGCTGCGACCGCGCTCGGTCGGCGAGATGCTGGTCGAAGCTCGACATGCTCCCTCCGAAGGGTGGTGGCTACGGAGGGGAGGTGTACGCACCGTATGTCGGCACAAGCTCGATGGCCATACGTCGCCGAATCGGCGAGCACCTTTCGGCCACACGTCGAGATGTGCTCGCAGGTTCGCGATTTGAGGAGGGCCCTAGCTGGCCACCGAGGGGATCGGCGAGAAGCTCTTGACGCCAGCCCGAGACCTACTCGCAGGTTTGGGTTGGGTCGGCGTCAGCACGCCGGCAAGCTCAACCGAGGCGTCCTCCGCCTCTAGGTCACTCGGGGACCGTCGCGGTGCAGATGTCGGCGGCTACCTGGATGCCGTTCGGCTGGGACTCGGCGGCACGGACGGCGTTGACGAAGGCGTCGGCGAGGCGGGCCCGCTCGTCGGCGGTGAGGCGGTCCATCACCGGCTTCCACACGGGGGTCCACTCGCCCATCGTCTCGCAGAACGATCTCGGGTCGGGGAGCTCCCAGCGGTGCCACACCGTGTGCACCACCATGTCGGTGAATCCCGCTCGTTCCACCTCGGACCGGAAGACGGCCGGGTCGCCGATGCGGGCCCACGACGGCACGCCGGTGCCGGGGTCGAAGCCGGGCAGGGCCTCGGCCATGGCGGCGCCGATCAGCTGGCGGAGCGCGAAGCCCTCGAGGTTCCAGATGCCGAGCGCGATGCGGCCGCCGGGCCGCACCACCCGGTGCAGTTCGTGCAGGCCGGCGTCGGTGTCGGGGAAGAACATCCAGCCGAACATCGAGATGGCGGCGTCCACGCTGTCGTCGGGGAGCGTGAGGGCCTGGCCGTCCATCACCTCCGCGCTCACCGATCCCGACAGGCCAGCCCGCTCGACCTGGGCCCGGAGTTGATCGACCATCCCAGCGGCGAAGTCGGTGGCGACGACCGTGGCGCCCCGACCGGCGGCCTCGAGGGTGGCGGCGCCGGTGCCGGCGGCGACGTCGAGCACCCGGGTGCCGGACCCGACGCCGATCAGCTCGAGCGCATCGGCGGCGTAGGGCCGGGTGTGGAGCATGAACTGCTCGGCGTAGCCGCCGGCGCCGCTGCTCCAACCCTCGGGCAGCTGGTCGTAGGAGCTCATCGGGGCACCGCGTCGGTCCGCTTCGCGAGCACACCGCCGTAGAGGTCGTGCTTGAGCCCTCGCAGGATGTCCCGGCCCTTGCCGGCGCGGGCCCGCACGAGCGAGATCGCCGTCGACACCACGTCGGCCTCGGCGGCGACCGCGTGGGCGATGCCGGCGGCCACCGCCTCCGGGCCCGTGTAGCGCTTGCCGGTGAGCACGGCCTCCTCGGCGGTGGCGGCGCTGAGCTTGGCCTGGATGACCGCCTGCTGCATCGGCTGGAAGCGAAGACCGAGGTCGACCTCCGGGAAGCAGAACCAGCCGCGGTCCTCCCGCTGCACCCGCACGTCGCACACCAGCGCGAGGAGGGCGCCGTAGCCGAAGGCGTGCCCGTTGATGGCCGCCGCCGTCGGCACCGGGGCCACGAGCACGCTGGCCAGCGCGTCGATCGATCGCTGGACGAACGGGCCGGCGCCGCCGGCGCCGAGGGCGCCCAGGTGGTTGAGGTCGTAGCCCTGCGAGAAGGCCTTGCCAGAGGCCGTGATCACCAAGCCGGTGACGTCGGGGTCGGCGTCGATGGCGGAAACGGCGCCCTCCAGGCCATCGAGGAAGCCCTCCACCACGTTGTTGGCGTCGTCGCCGAGGTGGAGGACGAGGATGCCGTCGCGGTTCTCGGTGCTCGTCATCCCGACGTTCTACTCGGCCGGGCTGCAGCCTGAGTAGAACGTGTTCTAGCCTGGGGCCATGGAACCCGCCGTCGAGCTCGGGCACCCCGTGTGGGACGCCGACAACCACTACTACGAAGCCCTCGACGCATTCACCCGCCACGTGCCGAAGGCCGACCAGCCCCGGTGCGTGCAGTGGGCCGAGATCGACGGCCGGAAGTACCACGTCGTGGGCGGCCGGGTCAGTCGAGCGGTGGCCAACGCCACCTTCAACCCCATCTCGAAGCCTGGGTGCCTCTCGGAGTACTTCCGGGGCAACCCCAACCAGGCCAACCCCCTCGAGCTGCTCCGCGACAGCGAGCCGATCCGGGCCGAGTACCTCGATCCGACCGCCCGTGCGAAGGTCCTCGACGAGCAGGGCCTGGCTGGCTGCTTCATGTACCCCACCCTCGGGATGCTCTACGAGGAGCTCCTCAAGCACGATCCCGAAGCGGTGTGCCTCACCTTCCGGGCCTTCAACCGGTGGCTGCTGGAGGACTGGGGCTTCGACCACGAGGGCCGCATCCTCAACGCTCCCTACCTCCACCTCGCCGACGTGCAGTGGGCGGTGGAGGAGCTGGAGTGGGTCCTCGACCAGGGCGCCAAGCTCATCGTGATGCGGACGGCGGCCCCCACCACCGTCGAAGGCCGGTTCTCGCCGTTCGACGCCCGCTTCGATCCGTTCTGGTCGCGCGTGAACGAGGCCGGCATCACCGTGGTCGTGCATGCGGGCGACAGCGGCCCGTCGTCGAACGGCTACGCGCCCGATGGCTTCGCGGCCAACTTCAAGGGCGGCGGCTTCGCCCCCACGATCAAGAGCTTCGCCATCGAGGAAGCCATCCACGACTACCTCCTGTCGATGACGCTGGCCGGCCACTTCCAGAAGTTCCCCAACCTCCGGATCGCGTCGGTGGAGAACGGCGCCGAGTTCCTCGGCGACATGTTCCGCAAGCTCCGCTCGCAGGCCAAGAAGATGCCGATGTTCTTCCCGGACGACCCGGTCGAGATCTTCCGCCAGCACGTGTGGATCAACCCGTTCTGGGAGGACGACCTCGAGACCGTCGTCGAGCAGATGGGCGCCGATCGCGTGCTGTTCGGGTCGGACTGGCCCCACATCGAGGCCCTGCCCCACCCCCTCGACTACCTCCCCGAGACCAAGCCCCTGAGCGACGACGACCGCCGCAAGGTCCTCTACGACAACGCCGTCGAGCTGGCCCAGCTCCGCCCCGCGTAGTTCGTGCCGAGGAGTCCCCGGCAGCTCGTCAACGGTGCCCGGCGCCGGCTGGCGGCGGCCCTCCAACCACCCGAGCCGGGTGGCGGTACCACCATCGAGCTCGACTTCCCGGTGGAGATGCAGCCCCGGTGGGGCTACGAGCACCCGCCCCACCCGCAGCTGTCGTCGCTGGTGGAGCGCGGGCGGGCCGACTTCGCCGACCGGCTGCGGGGCGTGCTTCCGTTCGTCGACGAACTGGCGCAGCTCCCCGTCGCCTCGGACGATCCGAGCAGCCCGACGTGGATGAACAGCTACTACCAGGGCCTCGACGCGGCCGTGCTCTACGCCACCCTCGTGCAGCAGGCACCGGGCACCTACCTCGAGGTGGGCGCTGGCAACTCCACGTTGTTCGCCCGCCGCGCCATCGAGCGCCACGACCTGCCCACGCGGATCGTGGCCATCGACCCCGACCCACGCGTGGCCGTCGCCGCGGCCGTCGACGAGCACCTGGCTGTGCCGCTGGAGCAGGCCGACCTCGGTCGCTTCGAGGCCCTCGAGCCCACCGACGTGCTGTTCATGGACGGGTCGCACCGGTCGTTCCCGAACAGCGACGCCACCGTGTTCTTCCTCGAGGTGCTCCCGCGCCTCCCGTCGGGGCTGCTGATCTGCGTCGACGACGTCTTCCTGCCGTGGGACTACCCACCCACCTGGATGGACCGCGCCTACAACGAGCAGTACCTGCTGGCGTCGTGGCTGCTGGCCGGCGATCGACTCGAGGTGGTGCTTCCGAACCTCTGGGTCTGCACCCAGCCCGACCTCCACGCCATCCTCGACCCGCTCTGGGACCGACTCGGTCGCGACCAGGTCGCCACCAACGGCACCAGCATCTGGCTCCGCGTCCGCTGACGCGAGCGCCGGCGCCGCCCACCGACTCCTCCGGAAGGGCCGGATTGAGCCGTTTGGCCCATGGGCACCGCATCCTCCGCAACGGAGACTGACGGCATGGCCAGCGACGCGCGCCCGACCACCGTCCGGTGGGTGGCGCTCGCGGCCGTCACCACCGTGGTGCTCGGCGCGGCCGGCGTCCTCGTGTGGACCGACGACCTCGGTAGCAGCGCGGCTCGACCCCTCTGGGATCGCGCCACCGGCGACGCCCGCATCCTGCTCCTCTTCGAAGGCCCGCTGGTGGTCGTCGTCGGCGCCATCGTTGCCGTGATCGCGGTGGCCCTGGTGGCCTGGCATCGTGACCGGTCACGGTCAGCCCGGACCGACCCCCCGTCATCGCTCGTGACGGTCGCGATGCCGGCCCAACGCCCCAGCGCCGAGCTGCTGGGAGCGTGGAGGCGTAGCGGTCGATTGGGCCTGGTGTTCGCAACACTGGTGGCATCGGGCGCCTGCTTCGCGGTCTACGGAACGGTCGAATCGATCTGGGGCGAGCCCTCGGTGCGCCTCAGCCTGCTGACCTTCGGCGGGGCCGCGGTGGCGGCTGCAGCGGTAGCCGGCCCCGTTGTTGGGGCCGGATCGGCCGACAAGGGCGTCGGGGTGGACCGGCGAGGCCTCCGCCACGCGACCGTCGTGCTCCTGGCCACGCTGGTGCTCGGCGCTCTGGTGGTGCCCACCGTCAACAGCTCGACCGCCCTGTCGTTGGGCCAGGCTGTGCGGCTGCTGGCCTCGGCTGACGAGGCGACCCGGGCCGAGCCTGAGCACCCGGACTACGTCACGCGGCTGTTCGCGTCCGGGCTGGGGCTGATCAAGACCGATGGTGTCAGCACCACGGAGTTCGGGCTCGTCATCCTGCTCGAGCGTGACGGTGGCTTCGACGACGACGACGAGGACGATCTGCAACGGGCGGCCAGGATGCTCGGCCTGCGGGAGAGCGCGGCGCTGGTGCATCGCGGCCTCGGCCTGCTCGTGACGGGGGCTGTCGACGGACTCGCGTCGCCCAGCGGGGAGGACCAGCGCGACAGGGTCCGCGAGGTGCTCGACGGCTGAGGGGGCCGAAGGCGACCGACTCAGGGCTTGGGGCGGAGGACCGACTGGGTCTGGGTGACCTTGCCCACGACCTTGCCGCGGTCGTCGGTGACGGTGGTCTCCACCACCACGGTGGAGCTGCCCTTGTGGAGCACCTTGGCCGACGCCGTGATGGTGCCCTCCTTCACCCCACCGAGGAAGTTGGTGTGCGACGAGATGGTCGAGGTGCCGACGGCCCCCTCGGGGAGGTTCATGTAGGCGGCCACGGCCCCGGCGGAATCGGCCACGGCCATGATCGTCCCGCCGTGCATCAGCCCCCCGATGGTGCAGAGCTCGGGCCGCCAGTCGAGGTGCAGCACGGCGCCGTCGCCATCGGCCTGGCTGGCCGTCACCCCGAGGGTGGCGCACAGCGGCATCGACGAGTGGACGAGACCAGTGGCAGCGGGATCCGGCGTCATCCCGGCAGCATGCCACCGGGCAACGGCCGCATGGCGGGACCTACACCGGCGGGAGTCCCATCGGGTTGGGTTGGCGGATCTGGCCCGACCGGTGGATGGCCTCGGCCCATGGGCGCAGGGTGTCGAGCATCGTCGTGGCGGTGGCATCCGGAACGCCCGTCCACACGGCCGCAGCGAGGCCATCGGTGGTGGCTTCGACGGACCCGTGCAGGGCGGCGCCGGCGTCGGTGATGGCACCGTCGCCGCGCACGAGGCCGCGCTCCACCAGCCGGTCGACCGCAGCGTCCCACTCGGCATCGGTCCACCCTCGGGCCGGCTGCAGCACCGACCGCGACGTGCCACCGGCCGCGCCGGCGAGCACGTGGGCTTCGCAGCCGTCGAGCCCCGCGGCGACGAGGGCGGCGTTGTGGCCGTCACCGCGGTGCTCGCGGAGGCAGGTGAGGGCGTGCCAGAGGGCGAGGTGCGATTCGGTTGGCCAGGGGAGGGCGGCGTTGGCGGCGAACAGCGCCCGCCCCGCCGTCGGCGCACCGGTGACGACGTCGCGCAGCACCGCCACCACGTCGTGGAGGCGAGGGTCGTCGACGAGCGATCCGACCGTGGACCGCAGGGCGGCGTCCATCCCGGCCAGCCGGGCATCGAGGGCGGCGGCAGGGGAGACCATCGACCACACGGCAGGGACGGCCCGCTCCACCATCGCCGGTTGGAAGTTGAAGAAGCTGGCCGTGACCACCGGCGCGTCGACCGCACCGAACGGCGCAGCGCGGGTGGCGAAGTAGCCCCGCCAGAACCCGCGCATCCCAGCGGCCTCCCACGCCGCCGCGGCGTCGGCCGAGAAGTAGGTGAGGGCGTGGATCGGCTCGCCCACCAGCCAGAGCTGCCGAGCTGTGGTGGCGTCCATCGGCCCAGGATGCCAGCCCGTCGTCCCACTAGCGTCGCCGCCATGGCACTCCCCACCCCCGGGTCCGACCGCACCTGCATCGTCACCGGCGCGTCGTCCGGCATCGGCACCGAGATCGCCCGGCAGCTGGCCCAGCGCGGGCAGGGCGTGACCCTGGTGGCCCGGCGCGAGGCCAAGCTGCGCGACCTGGCCGCCGAGCTCCACGACGCCCACGGCGTGCGGGCGGAGGTGTGCAGCGCGGACCTCACCGACGAGGGGTCCCGCACCGCGCTGGTCGACACCATGGCCGAGCGTGGCCTCACGGTGGAGCTACTCGTGAACAACGCCGGTCTCTCCACCATGGGACCGGTGCACAAGAGCGACCCGGCTCGGGAGGTGGCCATGCTGCGCACCGACGTGGAGGCCGTCGCCCACCTGTGCAGCCTCTTCTTGCCCGGCATGGTCGAGCGGGGGAGGGGGGCCGTGCTCAACGTGGCCTCCACCGCGGCGTTCCAGCCGCTGCCCGGGCAGGCCGGCTACGCCGCGAGCAAGGTGTTCGTGCTCGCCTACAGCCAGGCCATGGCCCAGGAGCTGAAGGGCACCGGGGTGTCGGTCACCACCCTGTGCCCCGGACCGGTGGAGACGGGCTTCGCCGAGGCCGCGGGCATCAGCAACGACGATGCCGAGCACTCCCTGCCGAAGTTCATGTGGGTGTCGGCCGAGGACGTGGCCAAGGCCGCGGTGGATGGCGTGGCCAAGGGCCGATCGGTGGTCATCCCCGGCGCGCCGAACCGGGTGCTCGCGCGCCTCTCCCACCTGACGCCTCGCACCCTCCTCCTGCCGATCCTGGCCCGCCAGCACCCGGCCCTGAAGGAGGCGTCGAGGTCTGGCGGCCCTCGGAGCGGGTAGGCGGCTTTCGACCAGATCGTCTGCCGGGAGGCCGTCATGCCGAGAGGACCGTGGAGCCGCAAACGAGAGCGGCAGTACGAGCACATCAAGGAAGGGCTCGAGGACAAGGGCCGTCCCGAGGACGAAGCCGAGGAGATCGCGGCCCGCACCGTGAACAAGGAGCGGGCCCGGAGCGGCGAGGCCAAGCAGGCCAGCCGCACCTCGACGAAGGACATCTCGTCGGGCCGGCGGGGCGGGCTCCGGTCGCGCAAGGGCCCGGGCGGGCGCACCCGGGACCAGCTCTACGAAGAGGCCAAGCGCAAGAACATCGAGGGCCGATCGAAGATGAACAAGGCCCAGCTGGAGCGTGCCGTCGGCCGCTGAGCGGGGCTTGGAGGACTAGGGGCAAATGATCCGTTCGGCCCATGGGATTTCCGGGAACATCCCCGTAGGTTGGACAGCAGTTCCACCGGATTCCGCCATCCGCTCGTCGAGCTCAGAGGTTCCGCCGCCTCTGCGTGCCGGCGCCGCCACCACCCTGTGGCGTCGGTCAGCTCCGAGACGGATGTGCGGGGTCCGGCGGATCAAGCCTCCCCGAGTCCTCAGGACTCGAGCTCAGGTCTCGCTCGGCAGCGGCTCGGCGGTGTACTCCGCGTTCCAGGCCCGCGTGATCCGGCCGAGCAGGGCGTCCCGCTCGGCGTCGCCGACGTCGTAGAGGTTGGCCACCACCATCGCTGCGGCATGGGGCGGGTGGAGCGACGGCGATTCGGCCACCACGAGCAGCCCGTCGCCCCAGGCCTCCACGGTGACGCCCACCTGGTGGGGCGTGCGGAACCACACCTCACCGGCCAGCTCGTCGCCGCTGCTCAGGATGGCCTCGTAGGGCTCGCCCGGCTGGAGCTCGTCGAGCAGGTCGAGCCCGAGGGCCACCACCGGGCGGGGGCCGTAGGCATCGATCGTGCGGCCCCACCAGAACCCGGTGCGGCGCTCGTCGTCGGGATGGCGCTCGAGGCGGAACTGGAGGGTGTGGAGGAACGTGGCCCAACCCTCGTCGACGTCGTCGTAGATGGCCTCCCAGTCGACCTGCTCGTCCGGCGCCGGAGGCGTTCGGGTCAGCTGCAGCACCGTGGCGCCGCCCGGCTCGCCGTCCTCACCGTCGGCGGGGTCGAGCCGGATGCGGTGGCCGCCGAGCACCAGGCTGGTGCCCTCGTCCTCCACCACCGCAGTGTCGACGTAGAGGGCCTGGATCTCGGCCTCCAGGCCGGGGTCCTCCCAGCCGTGCCACTGGATGATGCGGTCGGGTTGGCGGAGCTCCTGCCACACCGTGGCCGGCGGGGCCTGGATGAGCAGCTCCTGTCGGATGGGCTCGAACGTCACCCGTCGAGCATGGCAGGCCGAGCGGGCCGGTGGCGATCGTTCCGGACGGTCAGTCGCGCCGGGTCTTGCGGTGGGTGATGGCGCCGACCCGGTCGCCGACGACGATGAGGACGACGGCCGCCGCGATGGCCACGATCGAACCCACGAAGTTCAGCTCGAGGATGTCACCCTTGCCGATCGAGTTGGCCACCAGCCCACCCACGACCGAGCCGATGAGGCCGAGCACGAGGGTGGTGAGCAACGTGAGCCGCTGCTTGCCGGGCACGACCGCCCGGGCCAGGAAGCCCACCACCAACCCGAACACGATGAATCCGATCATGGCGACCTCCTGAGGTCGTGCTGGCTAGGTCTGGGGAGCTCGCTCGCAGGCGATGCCGTTGCCGTCGAGGTCGAGGTCGAAGACGTCGGAACCGGTGACGGTGATGGGTCCGGACGCGAAGTTCGGCCCGTCCCCCGGCTGCCAATCGGGATCGCCGGTCTTGCCGATGCAGTCGTAGTCGCCCGTGCGGTTCAGGCAGCCGCTGTAGTTGGAGTTGCAGGGCGGCGGAGCGCTGGTGACCGTCGTGGTGGGCGCCGCGGTGGTGGCGGGGGCCCGGGTCGTGGTGGTGGTGCGCCGGGTGGTCGCGGTGCTCGGCGCCGTGACCGCCGTGGTGTCGGTGACCGACGGGGCCGCCACCTCCGTGGTGTCGGTGGTGACGGTGGAGCTCGTGGTGGGGCCGAGCCGCTCGATGGCCAGCTCGCCCGTGCGG
>JALYWQ010000137.1 GCA_030852625.1 Actinomycetota bacterium | reverse complement strand
GTCCATGGCGATCGGCTTGGTGGCGGTGCTGGCCAGCAGCGTGCGCACCGATGCCGGAGCCACCGTGCCCTGCGCGGCGAGGAGGAGGCCGATGGTGCCGGCGACGACCGGAGTGGCCGAGCTGGTGCCGCTGAAGCTCACCGCGTTGCCCGAACGGTCGAGGGCCCGGTTGGTGTAGGGCGCCGCGATCTTCACCCAGTTGCCGAAGTTCGATCCGCTGGCCCGCTGCGAGAAGCCGGCATCGGTTCCACCCACGGCGATCACGCCCGAGATGGCGGCCGGGTGGGCCTTCGTGGTGCTGCTCGTGCCGCCGTTGCCGGCCGCGGCCACCACGTGGACCCCCCTGCCGAGGGCGTAGGCCACGGCGTCCTTCATGGCCTGGCTCTCGCTGCCGGAAAGGCTGAGGTTGATGACGTCGGCACCGTGATCGGCGGCCCACCGGATGCCGGTGGCGACGTTCGACGTGGAACCGCTGCCCCGACTGTCGAGCACCTTGATGGGCATGATCTTGCAGGTCCAGCAGGCGCCGGCGACGCCGGTGCCGTTGTTGCCGATCGCGCTGGCCACGGCCGCGACCGCGGTGCCGTGCCCGTGGTCGTCCGCGGTGGGCGTGGCGGCGTTGCGGATCACGTTGCGGCCGGGCACGAACCGGTCGGCGGCCAGGTCCGGAGCCCGCGGCGTCACGCCGCTGTCGATCACTGCGATGACGACGCTCGGATCGCCGGTGGTGACGTCCCACGCCGTGGGGAGCTTCACCGCTTCGACCGGTGCCCGCTCGTTGGTGTTCCGGTAGCCGGGGTCGTTGTAGCCGGCGCTGGCTTCCACCGGTGCCTCGGTGGTGGTCGTGGTGGGGGCCACGGTGGTGGTCGTGGTGGGCGACGCGGTCGTGGTGGTGGTGGGCGCCACGATGGTGGTCGTGGGGGCCAGGGTGGTCGTGGGCGCCGCGGTGGTGGTCGGGGCGGGAGCCTCGCTGGTCGTCGTGGTGTCGGCCGGCGCTTCGTCGACCTCGGCGATGCTCACGGGCAGATCGGCCTGGACGGCCTTCACGTCGCCACGCCGGACCAGGCGCTTGCGCACGGTGCGCTCCAGGCGAGCCGGCACCTCGATCACCTTGGCCCGGATGAACCCGAGGTCGGTGACGACGTCCCCCTCCGCGTCGGCCACGGCGTCCTGGACAGCAGTGCTGGTGCCGGGATCGAACGACACGATCAGGCGGACCGTGGGCTCGTCACGGTTCGCGGCACCCACAGCGGTGGGCGCCGCCGTGGCGAGCAGGGTCGCGGTGACGAGGCCCGCCAGGGCGCGACGAGAGGCGCGTTGCATCGGCAGATCATGACATGTTGCGTGCAGAAATGGCAGGTCCCTACGGGCGGTGCGCTGCCACGATGGGCCCATGAGCGACGCGCTGCAGGCCACGGATCGCACCCGACTCCGCCGGTTGGCCGACCGGGGCACCTTCGACCGGAACACCGCCAACGCCATCCTCGACGAGGCCTACCTCGCCCACGTGGGCTTCGTGGTCGACGGCCAGCCCCGCGTCCTCCCGATGACCTTCGGGCGGGCGGGCGCCGTGCTCTACCTGCATGGTGCGGTGGGCAACGCCATGCTGCGCGCCTCCAGCGGAGCCGAGGTGTGCGTCACCGTCACCCTCCTCGACGGGCTCGTGCTGGCCCGCTCGGCGTTCCACCACTCGATGAACTACCGATCCGTCGTGCTGCTGGGTCGGGCCGAGAAGGTGGACGATCCCGCCGAGAAGCGTCATGCCCTCGACGTCATCGTGGACCACGTCGTGCCGGGCCGGAGCGCGGAGAGCCGGCCGACCGACGACGCCGAGGCTCGGGCCACGCTGGTGCTCCGCCTCCCGATCGAGGAAGGGTCGGTCAAGGTGCGCACGGGCGATGCCCTCGACGATCCCGCCGACCTGGCGCTGCCGCACTGGGCCGGTGTGGTCCCCCTCCGTCTCGTCGCCGGCGCCCCGACGGCCAACGCCGATCTCACGGTGGATGCCGCCGCGCCAGCACCGGAGCGCTTCGTGCGCTGACGGCCGGCGCGGCGAGGACGGCCCGGCACTACGGTCCCGGCCCGTGACCTACCGCGTGATCCAATGGGCCACCGGCACCGTGGGGATCCACGCCGTGCCGGCCATCGTCGCCCATCCCGACCTGGAGCTGGCCGGGCTCTGGGTGCACTCCGACAACAAGGCCGGGCGGGACGCCGGGGAGCTGTGCGGCGGCCCTCCGGTCGGCGTCACCGCCACGCAGGATGCCGACGCGCTGCTCGCCCTCGACGCCGATTGCGTCTGCTACACGGCCAACTCCGACCTGCGCCCCCACCAGGTGGTGGAGGACATCTGCCGGATGCTGGCGTCGGGGAAGAACGTGGTGAACACGTCGTACGTCCCGCTCCTGTTCCCCGATGCCGCCGGTGACGGGGTGGCCGCGCAGCTCGACGCGGCCTGCCGAGAGGGCGGCGCCAGCCTCTACACGTCGGGGATCGATCCTGGGTTCGGCAACGCCGGGATCACCGTGCACGCCCTCGCCCTCTGCAAGGAGGTGCGGCGGGTCCGGATGATGGAGATCGTCAACTACGCGACCTGGGACAACCCCTTCACGATGTTCGAGATCATGGGGTTCGGGAAGGCCGACCCCGCGCAGTCCCTGCTGCTGGCGGCAGGCTCGACCTCGCTGGCGTGGGGACCGGTGCTGCACCTCGTGGCGTCGGCCATCGGCCTGAAGCTCGATTCGGTGGAGGAGACCCACGAGATCATCCGGGCCGATCGGGCCTTCGACATCGCGTCGGGCCGGATCGAGGCCGGCACCATCTCCGGCATGCGGTTCGAGATCATCGGCATGGTCGGTGACGAACCACGGGTGGTCGTGGAGCACGTAACCCGCCTGCGCGACGAGGACGCCCCCGATTGGCCCCGGGGTGAGGGCTATCGCATCGACATCGAGGGCGAGCCCCACGTGCACCTCGAGCTGAGCGTGGCGTCCGACCTCGGCGACCACAACCACGCGGGGTGCCTGGCCACGGCCATGCACGTCGTCAACGCCATCCCCCACGTCGTGGAGGCTGACCCCGGCGTGCTCACCTTCCTCGACCTTCCGGTGTACAGCGCACGCGTCGCCGGCTGACCCGTGGCGGAGCGCGGTGTAGGCGCATCGGGGTTCGGGCAGAGATCGGTGCGATGACCAGCCCCTCCCGCGCCGAACCGGGGAGGCCGTGAACCCCGGGCTGGTGCTGATCGGCTGGGCGTGCGGGTGGCTCCTCCTGTGGCGGCTCCCACGCCTGACCGGCGGGCGGCTCGACCTGGTCGCGGCCACACCGGTGTCGGTCGTGATCCCGGCCCGGGACGAAGCCACGACGCTGCCTCGGCTGTTGGCCTCGTTGGCGACCCAACAGGGCATCGGTCCCGTCGAGGTCCTGGTCGCCGACGACGGATCCCGCGATGGCACCGCGGAGGTGGCAACGGCCTTCGGCGCGCGGGTGGTGACGGTGTCCGAGCCGCCGAGGGGCTGGCTGGGCAAGCCGTGGGCCTGCAACTCCGCGGTCGCGGAGGCCCGGAACGAGCAGCTGGTGTTCCTCGATGCCGACGTCGTGCTGGCCCCGGGCGCCCTCGCAGCGGTGGTGGCGGCCCACGGTGCGGATGCGCCCAACGGTCTGCTGTCGGTCCAGCCCGTCCACCACGTCGGTTCGGCGTACGAGCACCTCTCCCTCGTGGGCAACCTGGTGGCGCTCCTCGCCTCCGGCATCGGTCGGGTGGGCCGGTCGCCGGGGCGATCCGACCGCATCGCGTTCGGCCCTTGCCTCGCGGTGACCCGCACGA
>JALYWQ010000132.1 GCA_030852625.1 Actinomycetota bacterium | reverse complement strand
CAAGCGGCCGGCTCGCTCGTGGTCGTCGGCAAGCCGGGCCACCCGCTCGAGCGCCACCAGCCCGGCCGCGGCCAGCACGCCCACCTGGCGCATGGCCCCGCCCAGCCGCTTCCGCTCGAAGCGGGCCGCAACGATGAGGTCGGCGGGGCCGCAGAGGAGCGATCCGATCGGAGCGCCGAGGCCCTTCGACAGGCACACCGACACCGTGGTCGCAGCGCGGGCTCGGCGCATCGGTTCGTCGCCCGACGCCACGGCCGCATTCCACAGGCGGGCGCCGTCGAGGTGCACCGGGAGGCCCACGGCCGCGATGGCGTCGAGGCGCTCGAGGGGCCACACCCGCCCGCCGGTCTCGCCGTGGGTGTCCTCCACGAACACCGCTGACGGCATGGCCCACCCGACACCGGCGTCGGCCGACCAGGCCGCCACCTCGGTGGGGTCGATGGTGCCGTCGGCGTCGTCGAAGGTGACGAGCTGGGCACCGCCGTTGGCGCCGGCCGCGCCCGCCTCCCGCACCACGATGTGCTGGCGACGGCCGCAGAGCACCGACGCGCCGGCCGGGGCGAGGACCCGCAGCGCGACCTGGTTGGCCATCGTCCCGCTGGGGACGAACACCGCCGCGTCCTTGCCGAGCCGCTCGGCCACCACGGCCTCGAGGCGGGCCACCGTGGGGTCGTCGCCGAAGCCGTCGTCGCCCACCTCGGCGTCGGCCATCGCCTGGCGCATGGCGGGGGTCGGTCGGGTGACCGTGTCGCTGCGCAGGTCGACGCGACCCTGGGGATCCGGCACGCAGGCACGGTAGCGGCGCCTGCGGTTGAGGATCGGCCCCGGCCCGTCGGTAGGGTCCCGCGAATGGTCGATCCCGAAGCGCTCCGCCGGTTGGCGATCTCGATCGCCGAGGAGGCCGCCGCCCTCCTGCGCGACGGGCTCGGGCGGGTGCGCACCGACGTGCGGACGAAGTCCACCGGCACCGACATGGTCACCGAGATGGACCGGGCCGCCGAAGCGCTCATCGTGGCCCGCCTCACCGAGGCCCGGCCCGACGACGGGATGCTCGGCGAGGAGGGCACCGACACGGTGGGCACCACCGGGGTGCGTTGGGTGTTCGACCCTCTCGACGGCACCACCAACTACCTCTACGAGCTGCCGGGCTTCTCGGTGTCGATCGCCGCCGAGCTCGACGGCACCACGGTGGCCGGTGTGGTGCACGACGTCGTGCGCGACGAGTGCTTCTCCGCGGTCGCAGGTGCCGGCGCCACGCGTGACGGCATGCCGATCAGCCCGAGCGGCGAGACCGAGCTCGGCCTGTCCCTCGTCGCCACCGGGTTCTCCTACGACCCGGCCCGGCGGACCAAGCAGGCGGCCGTGCTCACCGAGGTCATCCCGCAGGTGCGCGACATCCGCCGGTTCGGCGCTGCCGCCGTCGACCTGTGCTCGGTGGCCTGCGGGCGGGTCGACGGCTACTACGAGCGGGGCCTGGCGCCCTGGGACCTCGCCGCCGGCAGCCTCATCGCCCGGGAGGCCGGCGCGGTGGTCAGCGGGTTCGACGGCGGACCGCCCACGGGCGAGGGGGCGTTCGCGGCCACGCCAGCCATCGCCGAAGCCCTGTTGTCCCTGGTCACAGCCGCGGGCGCCCGTTCGGCGTAGCCCGACGTCGGCCGGGGGCCTGCCGCCGGTGGCGATGGGACCCATCTGCAACACCGGGACGTCGTAACGGGATCGCAACGTGAACGGCACCGGACCGCCGATCGGACCCGGCAGGCTCGACCCCCATGACGCCCGTCGCCTCACGACGAGCGCCGGTGACCGTTCGCAGCGAAGGCGCTGTGGTGGTCCTCGAGCTCTCCGACGCCCTCGATGCCGCGGTCGGTCAGACCCTCGTCGACGCTGCTGCTGCCGCTGTGGCCGACGCTCCCGAGCGACTCGACATCGACCTCCGCCAGCTCCGCACCTGGACCCACGACGGTGCCGCGGCGCTGGTGAAGTGCCGCGAGATCTGCGGCGACCTGGCCGACGGACTGCACTACCGCACCGGCCGTGGCCCCGGCCGCGACGCGCTCCTCGCTGCCTACGCCTGACGGTGGCGCGCCTCGCGGCGCGGAATGAGGCAGGCTGGGAAGCGTGGGAACCCGAATCCTGACCGTCGAGGACGACGAGCGCATCCGCACCGCCGTGCGGCTCGCGCTCGAGGACGAGGGCTGGACCGTCACCGAAGCCGGCAACGGCGAAGACGCCCTGGTGGCCTTCCAGCAGGAGCCCGCTGACGTCGTCCTGATCGACATCATGCTGCCGGGCATCGACGGCTTCGAGGTCTGCCGGTCGATCCGCCGCAACTCCGACGTGCCGATCGTGATGGTCACGGCTCGGGCCGACACCCATGACGTGGTGGCCGGGCTCGAGGCCGGTGCCGACGACTACCTCACGAAGCCCTTCGCCCCCAAGGAGCTGTCGGCTCGCATCCGGGCCCTGCTGCGCCGGGCCCGCACCTCCGAGGTGAGCTCACCGCACCTGCGCTTCGGCGACCTCGAGATCGTGCCCGAGGAGGGCGTGGTCCGCCGGGCCGGCCGCGACGTCCACCTCACCAAGACCGAGTTCCGGGTCCTCGTGGAGCTGGCCCAGAACCCGGGACGGGTGTTCAGCCATGAGGTGCTCCTCGAGCGCATCTGGGGCTACGGCTACTTCGGCGACGGCCGCCTGGTCGACGTCCACGTGCGCCGGTTGCGCACGAAGGTGGAGGCCGATCCCGCCAACCCCCGTCACGTCGTGACGGTGCGCGGTCTCGGCTACAAGCTCCAGGTCTAGCGGCGTGCGGCGGCCATCGCCCCGGGCGTGGCTCGGGGTTCTCCGGCGGATCCCGCTGACCCGCCGGCTCGGCCTCCGGGCCCGGATCACGCTGGCCTTCGCCATCGGGGCGCTCCTCCTGTCGGCGCTGCTGTCGGGCACCACGTGGGCGCTGACCCGGGAGAACCTGCTGAACCAGCGGGAGGACTCGGCCAAGGTCCTCGTGTTCCAGAACGCCCGCACCATCCAGGCCCGCGTCACCGACGACACCGACCAGCAGGCCCTCCTCAGCTCGCTCAGCACCCGGCGAGGCGCCCAGCCGATCCTCTACTTCCACGACCAGTTCGTGCCCCTCACCCCCGAGTTCGGCCAGGACGCCATCCCGCCCGCGCTGCGGCGGGTGGTGATCACCGAGGGCCGAGCGGCGAGCATGCGCTACGAGCTCCGTGGCGAGATGGAGCTGGCCATCGGCGTGCCGATCCCGTCGGCGGACGCCGCCTACTTCGAGATCATCTCGCTCGGTGAGCTGGAGAGCACCCTCGACGCCCTCGGGGTGTCGCTCGTGGGTGCGTCGCTGGTCACCACCCTCGCCGGCGCTGCGCTCGGCTGGTGGGCCGCTCGCCGGGCCCTGCGTCCGCTCATCGGCGTGAGCCAGGCCGCCCACGAGCTGGGCCAGGGCCGGCTCGACACCCGCCTCGAGCCGAGCGAGGACCGTGACCTCCAACCGATCACGGCGTCGTTCAACGAGATGGCCCAGGCCCTGCAGAGCCGGGTGGAGCACGACGCCCGCTTCGCGTCCGACGTGAGCCACGAGCTCCGGTCGCCGCTCATGACGCTGGCGGCGTCGGTCGAGGTGATGAACAACCAGCGCGACGACCTGCCGGAGCGGGCCGTCGCCGCCCTCGACCTGATGGTCGCCGACATCAGTCGCTTCCAGCAGCTCGTGGAGGACCTCCTGGAGATCTCCCGGTTCGACGCCGGCGTCGCCCGCCTCGAGCTCGAGGAGGTCCACCTGGCCGAGCTCGTGATGCAGGCCGTCAGCCACTCCACCGAGGCCGACGTGCCGGTCGAGCTCGAGGCCGCCCTGGCCGGCGTGGTGGTGCACGCCGACAAGCGTCGCATCGTGCGGGTGATCGCCAACCTGCTCGACAACGCGTCGAAGTACGGCGGCGGCGCCACGAGCGTGTCGCTCCGGCGGGTGGACGACGACATCCAGATCGCCGTCGAGGACCGCGGCGAAGGGGTGCCCGAGGAGGACCGCGAGCTCATCTTCAGCCGCTTCGCCCGCGGCTCCGCCGCCGGTCGACGCGGCTCCAGCGAGGGCGTCGGCCTCGGGCTGGCCCTCGTCGCCGAGCACGTGAACCTCCACGGCGGCAAGGTGTGGGTCGAGGACCGGGCCGACAGCGAGCCCGGCGCCCGCTTCGTGCTCGAACTACCGGTGGAGGACCACGAGTGACCATCCGTCGCGTGCTGCTCGGAACCGTGGTGCTCGCGCTGTTGGCGGCCTGCGGGTTGCCGGCCAGCTCCGAGCCGCAGCTGATCGAGGAGGCCGAGCTCCCGAGCGAGCTGCTCACGGTGAGCCCGTCGTCGAGCAC
>JALYWQ010000126.1 GCA_030852625.1 Actinomycetota bacterium | reverse complement strand
GGCCACGGGCGTCCGGGGGGAGACGTCCGTGGCCACCGGCGGCCACCCGGTGCGCCATGCGTCAGACGCTGGCCAGCACCGGTTCTTCGACGTCGACGGGGGCCTCGTCGGTTCCCATCTCGTTGTGGGTCTTCGGCAGGAGCCGGGCCGACGCCACCGCGGCGAGGGCCACGATGACGGCGCCCACGATCGCTGCGTTGCCGAGGCCGTCGACGAAGGCCTGCTTGGCCGTGTCGATGAGCGGAGCACCGCTGGCCCCCAGGTCCTTGGCCACCTGCAGGGCACCGGTGAGGCCCGAGCGGGCCACCGACTGGTCGCCGCCACCGAGGCCGCTGATGGCGTCGGCGATCGACGACGAGTAGGTGCTCGTCACCAGCGATCCGAGGACGGCGACACCGAGGGCGCCACCGAGCTCACGGGTGGTGTCGTTCATGGCCGAGCCCACGCCGGCCTTGCTGAGCGGAACCGACGACATGATGAGCGTGGTGAGCGGGGCCATGGTGAAGGCCATGCCCACGGCGAGCGACATGATCGGCACGTAGACCCACCACAGCGCGGTGTCCACGCCCATCAGGGAGAAGGTGAACAGACCGAGGGCCACGAACCCGAGGCCCACCGGCACCACCCGCGCCGCCCCGTGGCGAGCGATCACCTTGGGGACGAAGGGCGAAAGCGCCATCATCACCGCCGCCATCGGCAGCTGGAACAGGCCCGACTCGAGGGGCCCGTAGCCCAGCACGAGCTGGAGGTACTGGGCGGCCAGGAAGAAGGTGCCGAACATGGCGAAGAACGTGAGCGTCATGCCCAGCGACGACACGCTGAACCGGCGGTCCTTGAACAGGCGCAGGTCGAGCATGGGGTGCGTCGTGTGCAGCTCCCGTCGCACGAACAGGCCGATGGCCACCGCCGCGATGGCGAACGTCGTGAGCGTGCTGGTGCTGGTCCAGCCGTGCAGCGGCCCCTCGATGATCCCGTAGACGAGGGTGCCGAGACCGACGATGGAGAGCGCCGCGCCGGGGATGTCGAGCGGCGGCTGCTCGGGGTCGCGCGAGGTGGGCACGAGCACCTTGCCGGCGATGAGCGCCAGGATGATCACCGGCACGTTCACGAGGAAGACCGAGCCCCACCAGAAGTGCTCGAGCAGGAAGCCCGACGCGACGGGCCCGAGGGCGGCACCGCCGCCGGAGATGCCCGCCCAGAGGGCGATGGCCTTCGGCCGTTCGTGGGCCGGGAAGACGTTGGTGAGGATCGACAGCGTCGAGGGCATCACGAACGCCGCCGCCAGGCCCATGAGCGCCCGGGAGCCGATCACGGTGGTGGCGGAGTCGCCGATGGCGGCCAGCGTGGTGCCGACGAGGAAGAGGCCGAGACCGGCCTGCAGGGCGCCCTTCCGGCCGAACCGGTCGCCGAGGGTGCCGGCGGTGAAGAGCATCCCGGCGAACACGAGGGCGTAGGAGTCGACCATCCACTGGAGGTCGGTGGTCGACGCCTGCAGGTCCGCGGCCAGCGTGGGCAGCGCCACGTTCAGGGCGGTGTTGCCGATGATGACGATCATCAAGCTCGTGCAGAGCACGGCGAGGATCGCCCAGCGGCGTTCGTAGGTGGTGCGGTCGAGGGGGGCCTCGGCGGCGTGGGCGTCGTGCACGGTGACCTCTTGGGGGAGAGAGGGAGAGTTTCGCTACGGAGTAGACTCGTAACGGTAGAGCCCGGGTCCAACGTTTTCCGCACGGATTCCCTGTGTTCTTCGTCACAACCAATTGGTTGGCGCATTTCGCTACGATGTGGTCCATGGGCAGACCGAGGAGCGAGGCAGCACGGCAGGCAGCGTTGACCGCCACCGTCGACCTCCTGCTCGAGCAGGGCGTGGAGGGCGTCACCTTCGACGAGGTGGCCGACCGCTCCGGAGTGGCCAAGACCACGCTCTACCGGCACTTCGGGTCGAAGCCCAAGATGGTGGTGGAGGCGGCCTTCTCCTGCTTCGTCGAGCACGCCACCCCCGACACCGGCGACCTGGCCAACGACCTCCGGGTGCTCTTCGACAAGTCGGGCTCGGTGGAGGAGGAGCTCCGCATCCCCGACGTACAGCGAGCCCTGCTCGCCGCTAGTGACCACGATCCCGAGCTCCGCGAGCTCGTGGACGCCATGAGCGACGAGCGACGCCGGCCGATCCGCACCGTCCTCCAGCTGGCCCAGCTGCGCGGCGAGATCGGTCGCCACGTCGACCTCGACACCGCGGTGGCGATGTTGATCGGCCCGTTCATCCTGCGCCGGATGATCGATCGGCAGCCGGTCACGCCCGAGTTCCGCCAGGCGATCCTCGACAACGCCATCGTCTCGCTGCGGGCCACCGCCACCCGGGCGTCCAGCGCCGCCTCCTGACCGTCCTCACGGTTAGGTTGCCCCCATGCTCCGGGGGATCATCGAGGGGTTCTACGGCCCGCCGTGGTCGTGGGAGCTCCGGGCCGAGGTGGCCTCGTGGTGCGCGGCGCGGGGGATGGGTGACTACGTCTACGCCCCCAAGGACGACCCGAAGCACCGCGAGCGCTGGGCCGAACCGTACGACCCCGCCGAGCTCGATGCCTTCGAGCGACTGGCGAGCCTCGACGGCGTGCGCCTCGGCTTCGCCATCTCACCCGGCCTCACCATCGATGCCGACGACGCCGATGATCGGGCTCGGCTCGGGGCCAAGGTCGATCAGGTGGTGGCCGTCGGCGCGGCCAACGTGGTCCTGGCGCTCGACGACATCCCCTTCGGGGGCGGCCCGCAGGGGGAGGCCCACGCCCGCCTGACCACCTGGCTGCGCGACCACCTCGGTGATCGGGCCGGCCTGGCCCTGATCCCGACCGAGTACGTGGGCCTCCGGCCGTCGCCCCACCTCGAGGCCCTCGCTGAAGGCGTGCCGGACGACGTGCCCATCGGTTGGACGGGGCGTGCGGTGGTCAACGACACCATCACCGTTGCGGAAGCGCACGCCCGGGCCGAGGCCCTCGGCGGACGGCCGCCCCTCCTGTGGGACAACTATCCCGTCAACGACGCCGTGATGCGCACCGAGCTGTTCATGGGCCCGGTGCGGGGACGGGACGCCGACCTTCCCGGCGCGCTGTCCGGCTACCTCGCCAACCCCATGGTCGAGGGCAGGGCGTCCACGCTCCCCCTCGCGTCGATCGCCGGGTGGCTCCGGGGCGAGGACCCCGATCCGGTGTGGCGGGTCACCGGCGGCGACCTGGGATGGCTGGCCTTCGCGGCGGCCTGCGATGGCGAGGAGGCAAGAGCCGCGGTGCGAGCCGCGACCGACGGCCACCTCTTCGCAGCCCGCACGGTGTTCACCGAGGCCGCGGTGTGTGCCGCTCCCGGGCTCGAGGACGAGGTCGGGCCGTGGCTCGACCAGGTGCACCGCGACGCGGCCCTCGCCCTCGAAGCCCTCGAGGTGCTCGACGGCGAGCGGGACGTCGGCAAGGTGCTCCGCCTGGCGTCGGGTTGGCAGGCGTCGATGCGGGCCAAGGTGTCGGTGTTCGGCCCCCGCTGTTCGGTGCGACCGGTGCTGAGCCAGGCCGACGATGGCACGTGGCGGGTGGACCGGGCGTCGGTGCGCCACGGTGAGAACGCCGTCGACGACCTCGTGCGGTTGGCCCTCGACGCCCTGGAGTAGGAGCAGCAGATGGCGGCCTTCACCCCGTGCACCAGGGAGTCGTGGCGGAGCCCGTGGGCCATGTACGCCGCCCTGCGCGACGACGACCCGGTGCACCACGTCGCCGACGGCGACTACTGGGTGCTGTCCCGGTTCCGCGACGTCTTCGACGCCGCCCGCGACACCACCACCTTCTCGTCGGCCCAGGGCCTCACGTTCGAGTACGGCGAGATGGAGAAGGCCGGGTTGGCCGAGGCCCGGCCCATGGTGATGCTCGACCCGCCCGAGCACACCGCGTTCCGACGCCTGGTGGGCAAGGGCTTCACGCCCCGCCACGTGCAGGAGATCGAGCCGGCGGTCCGGGCCTTCGTCGTCGATCGGATCGAGCGGCTCCGCGAGCTCGGACGGGGCGACATCGTCGCTGACCTGTTCAAGCCGATGCCGAGCTTCGTCGTCGCCTACTACCTGGGCGTGCCCGAGGCCGACTGGCCCCGCTTCGACGGCTGGACCGAAGGCATCGTCGCCGCCAACGCCGAGGGCGACCCGCTCCGGGCCATGGACACCGTGGGTGAGCTGTTCGGCTACTTCGCCGAGCTCATCGAGGCCAAGCGCCTCGACCCGGGCGACGACACCATCTCGGTCTTGGTGCACACCGGCGGGGACGCCGTCGACCTCATGCCGATCCTCGGCTTCGCGTTCACCATGGTCACCGGCGGCAACGACACCACCACCGGCCTCCTCAGCACGGGCGCCGAGCTCCTCACCCGCTTTCCCGACCAACGCCAGCGGCTGGTGGACGAGCCCGAGCTGTTGCCCGGCGCAGTCGAGGAGCTGCTGCGGTTGTCGGCCCCGGTGCAGGGTCTGGCCCGCACCACCACCGCGCCGGTGGAGCTCCACGGCGTGGCGATCCCGGAGGGTCGCAAGGTGCTCCTCCTCTACGGCTCGGCCAACCGTGACCCCCGTGAGTTCGGGCCGACCGCCGCGGAGCTCGACGTGGCCCGGGCCATCACCACCATCCTCACGTTCAGCTACGGGGCCCACCACTGCCTGGGGGCGGCGGCGGCTCGGCTGCAGGCCAGGGTGGCGCTCGAGGAGCTGCTGGCCCGCTGCCCGCACTTCGCGGTGGACCACGAGGCCGGCACCTTCGCGCCCGGCCACTTCGTGCGGCGCTACGAGACGCTGCCCTTCGTCGCCGACGCCCGCTGATGAGCCGGACGGTGCGCTCCCTGGCTCTTGCCGCCCTCCTGGCGATTGCGGCGTGTGGTGGCGACGACGCGGGCGAGGGCTCCCGTCCGTCCACGTCGACGACGGCGCGACCGCAACCGCGGGCGACGACGACCACCACGGTCTCCACCACTGCGGGCACGAGCAGCGACGTCGCTCCGGCCCGGTTCGCCAGCGCGGTGGCCGAGGTGACCGCGATCGAGCTCGGTGCCACCTGGCGGGAGGGCTGCCCGGTGCCGCCGGAGGGCCTCCGCCGGGTGACGGTGTCGCACTGGGGGATGGATGGCGCGGTGCACGAGGGTCAGTTGGTGGTGGCTGTTGACCTCGTCGACCAGATCGTGGCCGTCTTCGACGACCTGTTCACCGCCCGCTACCCCGTGCAGCGGATGGAGCCGATCTCGGCGTTCGGCGGCGATGACCAGGCGTCCATGGCGGCCAACAACACCAGCGCCTTCAACTGCCGCACGGTCGCCG
>JALYWQ010000121.1 GCA_030852625.1 Actinomycetota bacterium | reverse complement strand
GCCGTCGCCGGTGCGGCAGGGGCTGCGGGAGCGGCCACGGCAGGGGGCGGGCCGGCGGCCACGACGGCCGAGCCGTCGGTGTCCTTGCGGTAGTCGGCGAAGAAGTCCTGCCAGCTGCTGCTCACCGAAGTGGGGTTGGCCAGGTACTGCTCGTACATCTCATCGACGAGCCAGGCGTTCGGGCCGAGCGTGCTGGGGTCGTCGGCGGGGGGAGGTGCGTCAGCCACGTCCCCCAGCGTATCGGTGCGGGGATCCACCACTGAGGCCCCCGCGCGGGGGTAGACCCGGGAAACCCAGCCATCGGCAAGGGAGGCGGCTCATGGAAGCAGCATCGGCACTCGGAGGCGACGAGGGCATCTCGTTGCACTCGCTCCGTCCGCTCATCGGCACCGAGATCAGCGCCGAGACGAGCGGTGGCCACGTCCAGGGCACGCTCGTGTCCTGCACGGCCAACTCGGCCTGGATCGTGGCCGGCGACGTCGACCACCTGGTCGCCCTCGCCCACCTCCAACACATCCGGAGACGCTGACGCCCAGCTGATCTCACGTCGCTCGGAGCAGGGGTCGCCCGGTAGGGTCGACCCCTTATGAACAGCGCTCAGTTCATCTTCACCATGCAGAAGGTGAGCCGGTTCCACCCGCCGGACAAGGAGGTCCTGAAGGACATCTCCCTGTCCTTCTACCCCGGGGCCAAGATCGGCGTCATCGGGTCGAACGGTGCCGGCAAGTCCTCCCTCTTGCGGATCATGGCCGGCCTCGACGACGGCTACACCGGCGAGGCCCGCCTCTCCCCCGGCTTCAGCGTGGGCCTGCTCGAGCAGGAGCCGCAGCTCGATCCCGGCAAGGACGTGAAGGGCAACGTGATGGACGGCGTGGCCGAGGTGGCCACGCTGCTCGAGCGCTACGACGCCGTCCTGGCCCAGTACGCCGAGCCCGACGCCGACTACGAGAAGATCGGGGCCGAGCAGGCCGAGCTCGAGGCCAAGATCCAGGCCGCCGGTGCCGACGACCTCGACCGCCAGATCGAGATCGCCATGGACGCCCTCCGGTGCCCGCCGGGCGATGCCGACGTCACCACCCTCTCCGGCGGCGAGAAGCGCCGGGTCGCGCTGTGCCGCCTACTCCTCTCACGCCCCGACCTGCTCCTCCTCGACGAGCCCACCAACCACCTCGACGCCGAGTCGGTTGCCTGGCTCGAGCAGACCCTGCAGCGCTACCACGGCACCGTCGTGGCCATCACCCACGACCGCTACTTCCTCGACAACGTGGCCCAGTGGATCCTCGAGCTCGAGTTCGGCAAGGGCAACCCGTTCGAGGGCAACTACTCGGCCTGGCTCGAGAAGAAGCAGGCCCAGCTCGCCATCGAGGAGAAGCAGGAGTCGGCCCGGCAGCGGGTGCTCCAACGCGAGCTCGAGTGGGTGCGCATGGGCACCAAGGCCCGCCAGGCGAAGGGCAAGGCCCGCCTCCAGGCCTACGACAAGCTCCGGGCCGAGGCCGAAGAGGCCGAGAAGCGGGCCGACAAGCTGCAGATCCAGCTCCCCAACGGCCGCCGCCTCGGCGGCGTGGTGATCGAGGCCGATGGCGTGTCGAAGGGCTACGGCGACCGCCTCCTCATGGAGGACCTCACCTTCAAGCTCCCGCCCGCCGGCATCGTCGGCGTGATCGGCCCGAACGGCGCCGGCAAGACCACCCTCTTCCGCATGATCACCGGGCAGGAGACGCCCGACACGGGCACCTTCAAGGTGGGCGAGACCGTCGACCTGGCCTACGTCGACCAGAGCCGCGACAGCCTCAACGGCGACAACACCGTCTACGAGGAGATCACCGGCGGGGCCGAGTTCATGAAGATCGGCAACCGCGAGGTCAACGGCCGCTCCTACGTGAGCAACTTCAACTTCAAGGGCTCCTCGCAGCAGAAGCCGGTGGGCCTGCTCTCGGGCGGCGAGCGCAACCGAGTGCTCCTCGCCAAGATGCTGGCCAAGCCCTCGAACGTGATCCTCCTCGATGAGCCCACCAACGACCTCGACGTCGACACCCTCCGAGCCCTCGAGGAAGCCATCGAGCAGTTCGCCGGCTGCGCCGTCGTCATCAGCCACGACCGGTGGTTCCTCGACCGCATCGCCACCCACATCCTCGCCTTCGAGGGCAACTCGCAGGTGCGGTGGTTCGAGGGCAACTTCTCCGAGTACGAGACCTGGCGCCACAAGGAGCTCGGCGCCGAGGCCGACCAACCCCACCGCATCAAGTACAAGCCCCTCGCCCGCTGACCGCTCCGACCTGATCCTCGTTCTCGGGCCTGTTCGCGGGGCGGAGCGGCACGCGAACAGGCCGTAGACGGCTAGGCAACCTGGTCGCGGACGGCTGCGATCCGCTCGAGCGACACCGCCCGTATCTCGGCGGCGATCCGAGCAGGCGCCCGAAGATGGGTCACGGTGTACCGGAGGACGAGGTACCCGTGCCGAGTCATCAGGTTCTGCCGTTCGAGGTCGGCGTCGAGCGCCTCGCGAGAGGCGTGAGCATCGAGGCCGTCGACCTCGACGACCAGCTTCGCCAGCCGAACGAGGAAGTCCGGCCGCACGCGGCGGCCCTCCAACACGAGCGTCGGTTGGTAGTCCACCGGTCCGATCCCGAGATCATCGAGCAGGAGGCGGGCCATGAGCGGTTCGATCATGCTCTCCGGTCGCTTGTCCCCCAGCGCCCGACGGTCGAGGTGTCGACGGAGGGGACCAGCACCGTTGCGGCCACGACTTCCCAGGTCGGCCAGCACCATCCGCAGTCCCTTGACCGTCACCAGCCGAGTCATGAGTGCCCGCTCCACGCTC
Organism: Actinomycetota bacterium; assembly: GCA_030852625.1. Classification (GTDB taxonomy): domain Bacteria; phylum Actinomycetota; class Acidimicrobiia; order Acidimicrobiales; family VFJN01; genus VFJN01. The sequence goes on along the minus strand of JALYWQ010000121.1, from coordinate 934 downwards.
TCACTCAGGACTGAACGGGGTAGCACGGCTCCGGCATCGAGCAGCGCCCGCATCGGCGTCGTCACTGGGATCGCCCGCCGTGAGGTGACGTCAACCGATCGCAAGAGAGTCGGACGGTGCACCAGAACCCCTCGTGGCGCCGCCTTCGAGGTGCTGGGTGCGATCACCTCCATCGGCGGCTCGCCGTCGAGGAGGCCCCAGAGCCAAAGAGCTGCGCGGTGGGATGCCACAGCGCTGTCGCCCGTGGCCCAGCAGGCAGCCAGGAGCCTGGCGTCGGTCCCGAGCGGCGTTCCGAACGTCGCATAGACCCCGGGGTAGAGGCGCCTAAGGGTTCCGTTTCGAAGGCGGCTCTTGATGGCGTCGTCGCTCACCCCTGCAGCGTGGAGCCGCTTCCTGTCGACCACGCCGAGGCGGGTGGCTCGGTGGATCCTTTCGTCGGTGGTTGCCATGGCGAAGGAGGGTTGCAGCTCAGTGTGACAATTCGGGCTGTCATACCCACTGGGAAGCATGGGTCGATGGCTGTCTGCGACCTGTGCAACAACGACATGACCACCGGCGCGTCCTGTGTGGTCGACACCATCCACCGCGAGGACATGGCCTGGCGACTGGCGCCCTTCGACCCCGCTTCCGGGTTCGCTCGTCCGGACGGCAGCTGCGGCGATTGCGGCGTGGGGCCGGGCGGGCACCATCACGTCGGCTGCGACGTGCAGCGGTGCCCCTACTGCTTCGGGCAGTTGATCAGCTGCACGTGCGAGTGGACCGACGAGGACCTCGTGGTTCCCGAGCCTCCTCCCCAGCGTCCGCCGCTGGGGGCCATCACGGCCTCGATGCGGGACCGACAGGCCGCCGTGCTGCGGGAGCTGGCCCGATGGTCGCTCGAGCGCGGTCGACCGGCCGACCTCGACCTCGCGGCGCTCGTGATCGACCTCATGGC
>JALYWQ010000119.1 GCA_030852625.1 Actinomycetota bacterium | reverse complement strand
GGCCTCAGCGCCACCGTCCCCGCCGCGTCCGGTCGCCTGCTGAGCAGCACCGCCCTCGTCCTCCTGCTGCTCGGCGGGCTGGCCCTCGCCGCCGGCTGGCACCTCACCCAGGGCACCTCGGACGTCGGGTTCCGAGACCTGCTCGACCTCCTCGTCGGCGGCGACGGGTCGACCTCCGAGGCCACCCGCGAGATCCTCGTCGGGTCCCGGATCCCCCGCGTCGCAGCCGCCCTGGCGGTCGGGTTCGCCCTCGGCGTGGCCGGGACCCTCTTCCAGTCGCTGGCCCGCAACCCACTGGCCGCCCCCGACACCCTGGCCGTCACCGGCGGGGCCTACTTCGCCGTCAGCGCGGTCGCGGCCTTCGGTCTGTCGATCCCGATCTGGGCGTCGACCTTCGTCGCCTTCGTCGGCGGGCTCGCCGCCGCCGCGCTCGTCCTCCTGCTCGCCGGGGCGTCCCGGAGCTCGACCACGCGCCTCGTGCTGGCCGGCTCCGCCGTCGGGCTCTGCCTCCAGGCCGCCACCACCGCCCTCCTCATCATCTACCAGGAGCAGACCACCGGCCTGTTCGCGTGGGGCGCCGGCTCCCTGAGCCAGCTGAGCCTCACGGCGTTCTGGCGGGCCGGGCCCCTCGTCGCCGTCGCGACGATCGTCGCCGTCGCCCTCGCTCGCCGTTTCGACCTCCTCGCGCTGGGTGACGACACCGCCGCCGTGCTCGGGGTGCCCGTGCGATCGACCCGGACCATCGGCATCCTGCTCGGCGTCCTGCTCACCGCCGCATCGGTCACGCTCGCCGGACCCATCGGCTTCGTCGGCCTCGCCGCGCCGGTGGCGGCACGGTTGCTGTCCCGCTGGGTCCCGGGGCTCCACGGCCACGCCCTCCGCTTCCCCGCCGCGGGCCTGCTCGGCGCGCTCGTGGTGGTCGTGGCCGATGGCACCATCCGGGCCCTCATCGGTCCGGCCCGAGCCATCGCGGTCCCCACCGGCGTGGCGACGACGCTCGCCGGCGCCGTGGTCATGATCGTCCTCGCCCGCCGCAGCCCCGACGCCGGGGGCACCCGGGCCACCGCCACCACCCGAGTCCCCGTCCGATCGCGCCGACGGCACCTGACCGTCACGCTCGTGCTGGTGGCCGCCGTCGTGGGCGCCGCGGTGCTCGGGCTCCTGGCCGGCGCCACCTGGCTGCGCACCGGTGACATCGGCGCGTGGCTCGGCGGTGATGGATCCCCGCTCGTGCGGTTCGCGCTCGACGAGCGGTCGCCGCGCGTCTTCGCGGCCCTCCTGGCGGGCGGAGCGCTGGCGCTGTCCGGCACGATCGTGCAGGCCACGTGCCGCAACCCGCTCGCCGAACCCGGGCTCCTCGGGATCACCGGCGGGGCCGGCCTGGGAGCGGTGATCGTGGTCACCCAGACCGGGTCGTTCACCAACACCGGCATCCTCGTCGCCGCCGGCATCGGTGCGATCGTGGCCTTCGCCGTCGTCTACGCCTTGTCGTGGCGGGGCGGGCTACACGCCGATCGCCTGGTCCTCATCGGCATCGGCGTCTGGTACGGCACCGTGATGCTGACCACCTACCTGCTGCTGCGGGCCAACCCGTGGGACACCCCGCGCATCTACACCTTCCTGTCCGGCTCGACCTATGGGCGGACGTGGGAGCAGGTGGTGCCGGTGGCCGTCGTGCTCGCGGCCGCCCTCCCGATCGCGCTGGCGTCGCGTCGCGAGCTCGACCTGCTCGCGCTCGACGAGGACACCCCCCGCCTCGTCGGCATGCGCGTCGAGTCGACCCGGCTCGTGCTCCTGGTCTGCGCCGCCCTCCTCGCCGCGGCCAGCGTCGTGGCCGTCGGTGTGGTCGGCTTCGTGGGGCTCGTGGGACCGCACGCGGCGCGGGCTCTCGTCGGCGCTCGCCACGTCCGCGTGGTGCCGGTGGCCGTGCTCCTCGGCGCCGTCCTGCTCAGCCTGGCCGACACCGTCGGGCGGGTGGCCATCTCGCCGGCCCAGCTCCCCGCCGGGCTCGCCGTCGCCCTCCTCGGCACCCCCTACTTCGTGATGCTGCTCCTCCGGTCGCGCGCCTGACCGGCACCGCTACCCGAGGTCGATGAGGCTTCGGTCGAGCTCGGTGACCGATCCGGCGCCGACGAGGCTCATCGTGCGCACCACGTCGGCCTCGAACCACGAGAGCAGGCGATCCACGCCCCGCTCCCCCGCGGCCCCGAGCGCGTAGAGGTAGGCCCGGCCGGACATGGCCGCGGTGGCGCCGGCGGCCACCGCCTTCACGATGTCGCTCCCCCGCCGCACCCCACCGTCGCAGATGATCTCGAGTCGATCGCCCACTGCGTCCGCCACGGGAGCGACGAGCGAGAAGGCCGCCGGGGCCCCGTCCAACTGACGGCCGCCGTGGTTGGAGAGCGCCACCGCCTCGACCCCGTGCTCCGCGGCGAGCACGGCGTCCTCGACGGTCTGCACGCCCTTGAGGACGATCGGGCCGTCCCAGATCGACCGCAGCCACTCGACGTCGCTCCACGAGAGGGCGGGGTCGAACTGCGTGTTGATGTAGTCGGACAGGTTCACCGGGGAGGCGCCGTCACCGACGTCCGAGCCCACCACGTTGGCGAACCGGATCGGTTCGGAGCGCACGAAGGCCCACGTCCACCCCGGGTGCCGCGCGCCGTCGATGATCGTGCCGAGCCCGATCGTGGGCGGGAGGCTGAAGCCCCTCCGGACGTCACGCTCCCGCCGGCCGAACACTGCGGTGTCGACGGTGAGCACGAGCGCCTCGTACCCGGCATCGGTGGCCCGGCGGACCATGTCGGCGACCAGCCCTCGATCCCGCCAGGCGTAGACCTGGAACCAGAGCGGGCCGTCGCTGACCGCCCGCACCTCCTCGATCGACCGGGTCGACAAGGTCGACAGGGTGTACGGGACGCCGGCACGAGCGGCCGCACGCGCCACGGCCAGCTCGCCCTGGGGGTCGGCGATCCTGGTGAAGCCGGTGGGGGCCAGCACGAGCGGGATGGCCATCGGCCGGCCGAGGAGGGTGGTGGCCGCATCGACCCCGGTGAGGCCCCGGAGGACGCGCGGCCGGAACGTGCAGGCGGCGAAGGCGGCCTCGTTGGCGGCGAGGGTCCGCTCGTCCTCGGCGGCCCCGTCGATGTAGTCGAACACCCCACCGGGCAAGCGGCGCCGGGCGATCCGACGCAGGTCGGCGACCGAGGCCGCCTTGACCATCCGCCGTTCGAGGCGATCGGTCTCGATGGTCCCGAACCGGATGACGGAGCGGAGGGTGCGGATCGGGTTCATGCGAGCGCGCTCCTCACCATCGGACCGGGATCCCCTCGGCGTCCAGGTCGTCCCAGCAGGCGTCCGGGATGGGGTGATCGAGGAGGCGGCGGTCCTCGACGACCTCCTCCGGCGACCCGGCCCCGACGAGCACCACGGACACCGCCGGGTGGCGGAGGGGGTACTGGAGTGCCGCTGCCGCGAGGGGCACCCCGTGGCGACCGCAGACCGCGGCGAGGTGCTGGGCGCGAGCCACCTGTTCGTGAGAGGCCGGGGCGTAGTCGTAGCGCGCGCCGGGCTCGGGACGAGCGAGGATCCCGCTGTTGAGCACGCCGGCCGCCAGCACCGTGATGCCGAGCGCTCGACACCGATCGAAGAGGTCGGGGGTGCCGGTCTGCTCGAGCAGGGTGTGGCGTCCGGCGAGGAGCACGCAGTCCAGCTCGACGTCGCCGACGAAGACGTCGGCCACGTGGGCCCAGTTGGTGCCGACGCCGATGGCACCGATCACCCCCTCGTCGCGAAGCTCGGCGAGGGCCGGGTGGGCCTCGCGACGGGCCTGCTCGAGGTGGTCGTCGGGGTCGTGGAGGTGGACGAGGTCGATCCGGTCGAGGCCGAGCCGATCGAGGCTGGCGTCGATCGAACGCCGCACGCCGTCTCGGCTGAAGTCGGGCTCCGGTCGCAGGTGCGGGGCGTCGGCGAAGATCCCCGCCCGGGCCGCCGCCCCGCCGGGGTCCGGCACGAGCAGCCGGCCCACCTTGGTCGACAGGAGGAACTCGCCGCGTGGGCGGCGGGCGAGCGACGGTCCGACCCGGGCTTCCGACACGCCGTGGCCGTAGAGCGGGGCGGTGTCGAACAGGCGGATCCCCGCCTCCCATGCGGCGTCGATGGTGGCCTGGGCCGCGTCGTCGGTGGTGGCCCGGTAGAGGTTGCCGAGCGGTGCGCAGCCGAGCGCGAGGCGGCCGACGTCGGGCAGGGCCATCGAGGGGCTCAGCGGGGGGCGCGCACGCGCTGGGTGGACTCCCCGAGCCCGGTGATCCCGAGGCGGACGATGTCGCCCTCCTCGAGGTACGGCGGCGGGTCCATCGAGAGCGCGACGCCGCCGGGGGTGCCGGTGGAGATGACGTCGCCGGGCAGCAACGTCATGTAGCCGCTGATCCGGCTCACCAGCTCGGCCACGCCGAACGCCATCTGGTCGGTGGAGCTCTGCTGGCGCGGGACGTCGTTGACGGTGAGCCACATGTCGAGCCCACTCGCGTCAGCCCCCACCTCGTCGGTTGTCACCAGCCACGGGCCGAGCGGGGCGAAGGTGTCACAGCCCTTGCCCTTGTCCCACTGACCACCCCGTTCGAGCTGGTACTCCCGCTCGCTGTAGTCGTTGTGGAGCAGGAAGCCGGCCACGTGCTCGAGGGCCTGGCCCTCCGACACGTAGCGGGCCGTGGCGCCGATCACGACGGCGAGCTCCACCTCCCAGTCGGTCTTGACGCTGCCACGGGGGAGCACGAGGTCGTCGTCCGGCCCCACGACGGCGGTGGTGGACTTGAAGAACAGCACCGGATCGGTCGGGAGCTCGGCGCCGGTCTCCTCGGCGTGGTCCCGGAAGTTGAGGCCGACGCACACCAGCTTGCTGGGCCGGGCGATCGGCGGCCCCAACCGTTCGGTGGCATCGAGCTCGGGGGCGGCGTCGCCCTCGCTCTCGGCCCAGGCCGCCAGCACGGCCAGGCCGTCGGAGCCGAAGAAGGCCTCGTCGTAGTCGCCCACGCCGGCGCCGCTGGCGTCGACTCGGCGGCCGTCGGGCAGGAGGAGGCCCGGGCGTTCGACGCCGGGCTCGCCGACTCGGATCAGTCTCACCGGTGCACCCCCGTGAAGCCGCCGTCGATCAGGTGGTTGCTCCCGGTGACGAAGGCGGCCTCGTCGGAGCACAGGTACGCGATGAGCCCGGCGATTTCGTCGGGGCGGGCCATCCGTCCGATGGGTTGGGTGGCGGACAGGGTGGCGAACATCTCGTCCTCTCGCCCCGGGTAGCTGTCGGCGAGGAACCGGTCGACGAACGGCGTGTGCACCCGTGCGGGCGACACCGCGTTGCACCGGATGCCCTGGTCCACGTAGTCGGTGGCCACCGAGAGGGTCATCGTGAGGACGGCGCCCTTGGTCATGCTGTAGGCGAACCGGTCGGGGATGCCGACGACGGACGCGATCGAGGCCAGGTTGCAGATCGCTCCACCCCCGCGCTCGAGCATGCGCCGGACCCCGGCCTGCAGGCAGTGGTACACGCCTTTGACGTTCACGGCGTAGAGCCGATCGAGGTCGTCACCGGTCGTCGTGGCGAGGTTGCCCACGTGGGCGATGCCGGCGCTGTTGACGAGGACGTCGAGCCCGTCGTGGTCTGCCGCCACGGTCTCGAAGGCGGCGTCGACGGCCGCTTGGTCGGTGACGTCGCAGCGCACGTCGGCGCCGTCAGCCAGGTCGAGCACCACCACCGTGGCGCCTTCAGCCCGGAAGCGGTCGACCACCGCGGCGCCGATCCCGGAGGCACCGCCGGTCACGATGGCCACCTTGCCGGCCAGCCGCTCCGGGTTGGTGCGTGCTCCGCTCATGCCGCCAGGATGCCCGCTGCCGCGACCTGCATGCGATCCACGGCCTCCGCCGCAGTGCAGGCACCCCTGATGGCGTCGTGCAGGGCGCCCCAACCGGCGTCCTCCACCTCGGGGAAGCGCACGAGGGGCGGGTAGGTGAGCATGGCGTCCGCGATCGTGGCTCGGGTGACCGTCCACCGCTGATCGTCCACCTCGTCCGCCGGCTCGTGGGCGTCCAACGCGCCGAGGTGGGCGGGGACCCCGCCGGCGCGGCCTTCGAGCATCCCGGCGTCGAGCGAGCAGAGGCGGGTGAGGAGCTCGACGGCGGCCGGGAGATCGCCGCACGTCGTCGGGATGGCCCACCCGTGGCACCCGGAGTAGGAGCGCCCTCCGGGGTAGGCGGCCGGCGCCAAGCGGTCGTAGAGGTCGCTGCGCCGGATCCGGGCGTAGCCCCCGGGCCAGGCCGCCGCCATCGTCACCCGGCCTCCGAGGAGAGCCTCGTCGACGTCGTCGTAGTGCCAGCTGGGGAGGTCGTCCGGCGCCGTCGCCGCGAGCCGCTGCAACCGCTCGACCGCGGCGAGCGCGGCGGGCCCGTCGAGGGTCGGCTGCAGGTCGGCGTCGAAGAGAGCTGCGCCGGCGCTGGCCATCAGCTCGAAGAACAGGCCGAACAGTCCCGACTCCCGGCCGGTGAACCCGAACGAGCCGGCCGCCTCCACGTCGTCCCAGCTCACCGGCGGGGCGTCGAGCAGGTCGGTGCGCCACCAGAGCACCCGCACGTCGATGTTGCGGGGCGCGCAGAGGAGCGCGCCGCCGAACGAGCACAGGTCCCGTGCCCTCGGCGCCAGGGGGTCGAGCACCTCATGCGGCACGAGGTCGTCGAGCGGCTGGAGCCAGGTCGTCTGCGAGGGGGCGTACTTGCCGTGGGTGGAGATGAGGTCCAGCCGCTCCCCCGCCGCGAGGAGCTCAGCGACCGCTCGGTTGAGCGTCGGGTGGTCGGCGTGCACCACGACCTCGATCGCGCCCGACCGGACCTCGTCGGCGAACAGCTCGTAGAGCCCGTCGTACATCGGCCCGCCGACGAGGGCGACCCGGAGGGTCAACGGTCCCGCCAGTACGACCCGTGGGGGAACGAGTAGCGCTCGAGCGAGGCCGGTTCGAGCTCCACGCCGAGCCCGGGGCCGACCGGCGCCCGGTACCGGCCCCGCTCCACGACGAGGCGTTGGACCATGTGCTCGTGGAGGTGGTCGGCGTACTCCGTCATCCGTCCGTCGAGCTTCCCGCTCACGGCCACGACGTCGAACATCGAGAAGTGCTGCACGTGCTCGCAGAGGCCGATGCCCCCGGCGTGGGGGCAGACCGGCACGTCGTGCTGCGCCGCCATCAGCAGCACGGCGATCACCTCGTTGACGCCACCCAGGCGGCACCCGTCGAGCTGGCACACGTCGATGGCCCTGGCCTGGAAGAACTGCTTGAACACCACCCGGTTCTGGCAGTGCTCGCCGGTGGCCACCCGCACGGGCGCTACGGCGGCCCGCACCGCGGCGTGCCCGAGGACGTCGTCGGGACTGGTCGGCTCCTCGATCCAGTAGGGGTCCACCTCGCTCAGGACCTGCACGTTGGCGACGGCGTCCTGGACGTCCCACACCTGGTTGGCGTCGAGCATCAGCAGGCGGTCGGGCCCGATCTGCTCGCGGATGAGCTTGGCCCGGCGCAGGTCGTCGGCGACGTCGCGTCCGACCTTCATCTTGAACGCCGTCCACCCGTCGGCGATGGCCTCCTGGCAGCGGGCTCGGATCTTGTCGTCGTCGTAGCCCAGCCAGCCGGCCGAGGTGATGTAGGCCGGGTAGCCCTTGGCGAGGAGCTGGGCCTCCCGTTCGGCCTTGCCGTCGGCAGCCGCTTCGAGCAGGTCGCGGGCGGCGCCCGGCGAGAGAAGGTCGCTGATGTGCCGGAAGTCGACCGCGGACACCACTTGCGCCGGCGTGAGGTCGACGAGGTACTTCCAGAGGGGCTTGGCCGCCCGCCGAGCGAGGAGGTCCCACTGCGCGTTCACGAGCGCGGCAGTGGCGAGGTGCACCACGCCCTTCTCGGGGCCCAGCCATCGCAGCTGGCTGTCGGAGGTGAGGTCGGTGGCGATGCGCCCGAGGTCGCCCTCGAGCTCGTCGAGCGAGCGGCCGAGCACGTGCGGTCGGAAGGCTTCGATGGCGGCGGTGCACAGCTCGTTGCCCCGCCCGATCGTGAAGGTCATCCCCCACCCGGTGAGACCCGGATCGTCGGTGCGCAGCTCGACGTAGGCCGCCGAGTAGTCCGGATCCGGGTTCATGGCATCGGATCCGTCGAGGAACTCCGAGGTCGGGAACCGGACGTCGTGCACGACGAGGTCGGTGATCGTG
>JALYWQ010000062.1 GCA_030852625.1 Actinomycetota bacterium | reverse complement strand
CCACCGGCGCCACCCTCGCGGCGGCCTCGCGCGCCCTCCGGGCGGCTGGTGCGCAGGATGTGCACGCCGTGGTCGTCGCCCGAGCGCCGGCCCCGTCGGGGGCGTAGGCTTCGGCCACGTCAACGAGGAGGTCACGCCCACCGTGGAGATCACCGTCAGCGCAAGGCACCTCGACATCTCACCTGCACTCAAAGCGGCGGCCGAATCCAAGTTCGGCCGCCTCACTCGTTTCATGGGCGGGATGGATCGGGCCGAAGTGCACTTCGTCGAGGAGAAGAACCCCCGGATCCCCGATCGGGAGGTGTGCGAGGTCACCGTCGAGGGCCCGGGCCGAAGGCTCCGTGCCAAGGCTGCGGCGGCCGACACGTTCGCGGCCATCGATCTGGCCGTGGCCAAGCTCGAGCACCAGCTCATCACCTTGAAGTCGAAGGCCGGCAACCGCTACCGAGCGAGCTAGCAACCGCCTTCGGGATCGCCGGGGGTAACCTCCCGCGGTGGCCGAAGCGATCCGAGTCCTCATCTGCGACGACCATGCCCTCTTCCGTCGCGGCCTGGCCATGGTCCTCGAGTCGGAGGACGGCATCGAGGTCGTGGGGGAAGCGTCCGATGGCGACGAGGCCGTCGCGTCGGCCGAGGATCTCGTCCCCGACGTCGTCCTCATGGACGTCCGGATGCCGAAGCGCAGCGGGATCGAGGCCACCCGCGCCATCGCCGAGGTCCTCCCCACCGCCCGCATCGTGATGCTGACCGTGAGCGACGAGGAGGACGACCTCTACGACGCCATCAAGGCCGGGGCAGCGGGCTACCTCCTGAAGGAGATCTCCATCGAGGAGGTGGCGGGAGCCATCCGCCAGGTCGTCGACGGGCAGAGCCTCATCACGCCGTCGATGGCGTCGAAGCTGCTGGCCGAGTTCACCAACCTGGCCAAGAAGGCCGACGCCCGGCAGGCGGTGATCTCGCCGAAGCTCACCACCCGGGAGCTCGAGGTGCTGAAGCTCGTGGCCCAGGGGATGAGCAACAAGGAGATCGCCGCCGAGCTGTACATCTCCGAGAACACCGTCAAGAACCACGTCCGGAACATCCTGGAGAAGCTCCACCTCCACTCCCGGATGGAAGCCGTGGTCTACGCGGTGCGGGAGAAGATCCTCGAACTGGAGTGATCCTGGCCCCCCGAAGCGGGGCTGGGCCCATGCGTCGGTAGACTCGGCGCCCGCATGGGCATGTTCGACAAGATCCTCCGTTCCGGGGAGGGCAAGAAGCTCAAGGCCCTCCAAGGCCTCATCCCCGACATCAACGCTCTCGAGCCCGAGCTCGAGGCGTTGTCCGACGACGCCCTGCGCGGCAAGACGGCCGAGTTCCGCCAGCGCCTCGACAACGGGGAGGACCTCGACGAGCTGCTGATCGAGGCCTACGCCGTCGTCCGGGAGGCCGGCCGACGGGTCCTGGGCCAGCGCCACTACGACGTGCAGCTCATCGGTGGTGCCGCCCTCCACTTCGGCTGGATCGCCGAGATGAAGACCGGCGAGGGCAAGACCCTCGTGTCGACCCTGCCGGCCTACCTCAACGGTCTCACCGGTGACGGAGCCCACCTGATCACGGTGAACGAGTACCTCGCTCGCCGCGACGCCGAGTGGATGGGCCAGCTCCACGGCTGGCTGGGCCTCACGATCGGCCTCATCGTCCCCGGTGACAACGACCCCGCTTACAAGCGCCGCCAGTACGCCGCCGACATCACCTACGGCACCAACAACGAGTTCGGCTTCGACTACCTGCGCGACAACATGGCGATGAGCCGGGAGCGCCAGGTGCAGCGGGGCCACAACTTCGCCATCGTCGACGAGGTCGACTCGATCCTGATCGACGAGTCCCGCACCCCGCTCATCATCTCGGGGCGGGTCGCCGACGCCGCGCAGCTCTACTACAAGTTCGCCAGCATCGTCCGGGGCCTCCGGCGCGACGAGGACTACGAGGTCGACGAGCAGAAGCGCACGGTGTCGCCCACCGAGGCCGGCATCGAGAAGGTCGAGCGAGCGCTCGGCATCGAGAACCTCTACGACGGCGTGGCCCAGAACCTCGTCCACCAGCTCCAGGCCGCCCTGCGCGGCAAGGAGCTGTTCAAGCGCGACAAGGACTACATCGTCGCCAACGGCGAGGTGAAGATCGTCGACGAGTTCACCGGCCGCGTGCTCGAGGGGCGGCGGTGGTCGGAGGGCCTGCACCAGGCCGTCG
>JALYWQ010000054.1 GCA_030852625.1 Actinomycetota bacterium | reverse complement strand
GGCGAGGGGGAGGCCGCCCTCCGGGCCCTCAACGGCATCCTCGTCTTCCGCCGCACGAAGACCGAGCCCGAGGTGGCCGCCGAGCTGCCCGACCGCATCGACGAGCTCGACCACTGCACGATGACCCCCGAGCAGATCGGCCTCTACCAGGCCGTGCTCGACGGGCTGGTCGCCAACGCCGCCGCTGCCGAAGCCGGGGGCGACCCCAAGCAGGGCGCCATCCTCGCGGCCATCACCGCCCTCAAGCAGATCTGCAACCACCCGGCCGCCTACCAGGACGACGGCAAGCCGCTCCACGGCCGCTCCGGCAAGCTGGCCCGGCTCGAGGAGATCGTGGGCCAGGTGTTCGCGGCGGGGGAGAAGATCCTCGTCTTCACGCACTTCGCCGAGTGGGGCAAGAAGCTGGCCGACCACCTCACCGAGGTCACCGGCGTACCCACCGCCTGCTACCACGGCGGCCTGGCCCGCGGCGCCCGCGACAAGCTCATCGAGGACTTCCAGAAGCGCCCCGGCGCCGGCGCCCTCGTCCTGTCGCTCAAGGCCGGCGGCACCGGGCTCAACCTCACCGCGGCCAGCCACGTCGTGCTCTACGACCGCTGGTGGAACCCGGCCGTGGAGGACCAGGCCCGTGACCGGGCCTGGCGCATCGGCCAGACACGCACCGTCGTGTCGCACCGCCTGGTGTGCCCCGGCACCGTCGACGAACGGGTGGAGGAGGTGGTGGCCGGCAAGCGGCACATCGCCGACCTCGTGCTGCCCAAGTCGAGCTCGCTGGCCGACCTCAACGCCTCGCAGCTGCGCACCGCCCTCGGGCTGCGCACCGACTCGCTGCTCACGGAGGACGACGAGTGAACCAGCCGGCCAAGAAGTCCCGTCGTCGCCGTTCCGGTCAGAAGAGCGGCGCCAAGCGCCTCGACCTGTGGCGCCCGGTGCCGCAGCTGCCCGACCCCGCGCCGATCATCCCCGCGTCCGATCCCACCCTCATGATCCGGTCGCTCGGCGACCCGCCCCTCCAGGGCCAGGGCGCTGTGGCGGAGCACTACCTCGCCGCCGTGGTGGAGCGGGCCGCCGGCCTGGCCACTGCGCTCGCCGCCGCTGGTGGTCTGCTCGCCCAACCCGAGTCGTCGAACGACGACGACGAGGACTCGGCCTAGAACACGCCGGTGTCGATGCCGGCCGCGAGGGTGGCGGCCGCTTCCCGGGTGCGGGCGAGGTGGTCGTCGGTGAGCGGGCCGCTGGCGACGACCGGTGGGAGCACCTCCTTCCAGCGGAGGCCGGTGAGGATGCGGGTGACGTCGCGCACGGCGCCGGAGCCGTCGTTGCCGCCCTTGGCCACGAGCACGTAGGGCAGCCCGGGCCGGCGCTGCGGCACCTCCTCGAACCACGGGTAGATGCGCTCGAGGAAGTCCTTCATCAGGCCCGACACCATCCCGAAGTTCTCGGGCGTGATGAGCACCGCGGCCGCGGCGGCCTCCACGTCGTCGCTGGTGGCGTCGGGCGCGGCCAGCGACCGCACCGCCAGCGGTGTGCCGGCGTCACCGAACCCGTCGACCACCGCGTCGCGCAGGGCCCGGATCGACGGCGGCCGGGGGTGCCAGACGACGAGGAGGTGGCCCGGCACCTCAGCCCATGAGGGCGGCGTAGGCCGCGAAGGCCACGCCGATGCCGCGGTCGTCGCCCATCGTGCCGCCCATCATCCGGTTCATCACGTAGGTGATGCACACGTGGGCGTCGGTGTCGATGAGCACGATGGAGCCGCCCCAGCCACCCCAGAAGCAGGTGTTGGGGTTGAGGCCGATCGGGGTGGCCTCGGAGTTGAGGCCGTAGCCGATGCCGAGGGTGAGGGGGACGCCGAGCACGAGGTCCTTGCCGGTGGACTGCACCTCGAACACCCGGTCGCAGCCGGCCTTCGACAGGAGGCGAACGTCGTCGAGCTGGCCGCCGTTGGCGAGCACCGACTGCACCCGGTTCACCGAGCGGGCGTTGCCGTGACCACCGGCGGCGGGGATCTCGGCCCGACGCCACGGGATGGTGGTGGCCCAGATCGGGTCGAGGGCCGGATTGCGGAGCGACGCCGCGAAGTCGCCCGGGATGTCGACGTTCACGAGGGAGTTCTCTGGCGGCGGGATGATCGGCGCGCAGCGGTGGTCGTGCTCGGGACCGGTGCCGATGTGGAAGTCGGCGCCGAGCGGACCGGCCACCTCCTTGGCGAACCACTGGCCGATCGTCTGGCCGGTGACCCGGCGGATCACCTCGCCCACGAGGTAGCCCTGGGTGAGGGCGTGGTAGCCCGACGCCGTGCCCGGCTCCCACATGGGCGCCTGCTCGGCCAGCCGGCTGGTGGCGATCTCCCAGTCGTAGATGTCGGCCTCGGACATCGGGTGGGTCCAGCTGGCCAGGCCGGCGGTGTGGGCGAGGAGGTGGCGGACGAGCACGCCCTCCTTGCCGTTGGCCGCGAACTCGGGCCAGTAGGTGGCCACCGGGGCGTCGAGGTCGATGAGGCCCTGGTCGGCGAGGATCAGGGCGCTGAGGTTGGTCATCGTCTTGGTGGTCGACCAGACGTTGGTGATGGTGTCGCGCTCCCACGGGGTGCCGGCGTCGTCGATCACGCCGCCCCAGATGTCGACGACGAGCTCACCTTCCACCGACACCGCTGCCGACGCCCCCACGTCCTTGCCGCTGTCGAGGTTGCTCGACAGCACGTCTCGCACGCCGGCGAACTTCTCGTCGAACGTCCCGTGCACCTCGGCCACTGCGATCCCCCTGCTGCGTCGGTTGGTCCGGCGACGCTAACCCGCCCTGCCTCAGCCCGCCGGGCGGCGGACGGGGGTGGGCCAGTCGGCCGGCGGCTCGATCAGGAGGTCCTTGAGCTCGGGCTGCCAGCCGACGCCGGGCTCGTAGCTGCGCACCAGCTTGGCGGGGACGCCGGCC
>JALYWQ010000036.1 GCA_030852625.1 Actinomycetota bacterium | reverse complement strand
GCCGCCAGCAGCGCGGGGTCGGCAGGCAGGTCCCAGAGGCCGAAGCCGTCGAGCGCCGCGTCCACCGCGGCGGAGCTGCCGGCGGGGTCGTCCTCCGCGGCGCGGACCGCGGTGCTGTCGCAGCTCTTCTCGAGCAGGCCCCGCAGGCCATCAGCGAGAGCCTGCTCGTCGGGTCCCCACCGTTCGTCGAGCACGGCCGTCACGCGCCCTTCGGGAGGCCGAGGCCGCGAGTGGCGATGGTGTTGCGCTGGATCTCGGTGGTGCCACCGATGATCGACAGGACCGTCGACACCCGCACGGCCTCCTCCGCGGCGGCGGCCAGCGGCGTCGCAGACTCGGCCAGCTGGGCTTCGGGCCCGAGCTCGTCGGCGACGAAACGGGCCACGTCCTGGGCCAGGCGGCTGGAGAGGATCTTGTCCATCGAGGCCTCCGCGCCGGCCACCGCGCCGCGCTCGAGCATGGCCGAGGTGCGGAGGTTGAGGAGCCGCTCCACCTCGAGCTCGGCGATCAGCCCGCCGAGCCGTTCGAGGGTGGCGGCGCCGAGCTCGTCGGCCCGTTCAGCACGCGAATGCAGAAAGCGGGCGAGCAGGAGTCGGCCCTCCCGCCCGCCGAAGCTCATGGCCCGCTCGGTGTCGAGGGCCGTGCCGACGATGCGGGCGCCCTGGCCCTCCTCGCCGACGAGGTTGCCGACCGGCACCCGCACGTCGTCGAAGTAGCAGGCGTTGACCCGCCAGCCGCCCATCACCCGCACGGGCTCGATGGCCACCCCGGGAGCGCTGGCGTCGATGAGGATCATCGACAGACCCCGGTGGCCCACCGCCTCCGGATCGGTCCGGACGAGGGCGAAGATCCAGTCGGCCAGGTGGGCGCCGGACGTCCAGAGCTTGGCGCCGCTCACCACGTAGTGGTCGCCGTCGCGCACCGCCCGGGTGCGGAGGCCGAACATGTCGGAGCCGGCCTCCGGCTCGGAGTAGCCGCCGGCGTAGCTCCAGGTGCCGTCGCAGATCTTCGGGAGGTGCTCGGCGGCCAGGGCCTCGGGCCCGTTGCGCACGAGCATCCATCCGATGGCCTCGTTGATCTCGACGCCGTACATCGGCAACCCAGCGGAGTCGAGCTGCTCGTGGAGGATGAACCGCTCGGTGGGCGTGGCGGTGCGGACGCCCGGCCAGCCGACGCCGATCCAGCCGCGCCGGGCCAGCTCGGCGTAGAACGAGCCGGCGTGACGTTCGGTATCGAGGGCCTTGGCCTCGGCCCGGAGTGCGGCGTGGTCGGCCCCGCTGTACTGGTCGATGAAGGCGTCGAGCTCGTCGCGCCAGGCCCGCTCCTGCTCGGACAGACCGAAGTTCATGCGGAACCTGCGCCCAGCTTCGCGAGGTCGAGGTCGAGGGCGAAGGCGTCGGCGGCGTTGCCGGCGAAGAACGCGGCCCGGCCCTCGGCGCTGAGGTCGAGGTCGTCGATGCCGGCGAGGGCCCGGGGGAAGTCGAGGATCGGCCAGTCGCTCCCCCACAGCACCTTCCGCGCCCCGAAGGTGCGCAGGAAGTGGGTGAAGGTCGGCGGGTAGTAGCGGGGCTGGTGGGCGCTGGTGTCGATCCACACCTTGTCGTGCTTCTGGGCGATGGCGATCATCTCGTCGGTCCACGGCCAGCCGATGTGGCCGGCGACGATGCGCAGCTCGGGGAAGTCGACGGCGATGCGATCGACGTAAGTGGGCCGGCCGGTCTCCGACACGTAGCTCGGCGCGCCCGACTGGCCCACCTGCACCTGCAGCGTGACGTCGAGGTCGATGCACGCCGCGTAGAGCGGGTACCAGCCGGGTTCGGTGAGGAGGCGGTCGTTGATGAAGGGCTCGAGCTTCAACGCCTTGCAGCCGTGGTCGAGCACCATCGTCCGCAGCGTGCGCACCGCGGCCATCGGCCCGTCGGCCCACGGGTCGGCGGTGGCCACCCCGATGAAGCGGGTGGGGTGGCGCTCGAGGGCCTCGACCACGAACGAGTTGGGGATCAGCGGCCCCGCCGAACACATGGCCACGTCGACGCCAGCCTCGTCCATCTCCACCACCATCGCATCGAGGGCGATGCCACCGTTGAGCCGCTCGGCGTTGCCGTACTTCTCGGCCAGCTGCTGGTTGCGAGCCGGCATGCCCGCGGCCACTTCGGCCGTCCACGGCTGCACCCACGCGTCGATCACGAGGTGGCCGTCGGCGGTGGTCACAGCATCACCAGGCCGCCGTCGACCACGAGCGTCTGCCCGGTCATGAAGCGGGCCCCGTCGGAGAGCAGGAACACCACCGCACCGCAGAGGTCCTCGGGCAGGCCGGTGCGGCCGATGGCCTGCGTGGCGCTCATCCGCTCCAGCCGCTCGGCGGGGATCAGGCCGAGGGTGGCCTCGGTGCCGATCTGACCCGGGGCGATGGCGTTCACGACGATCCCGTCGGCCCCGAAGCTCTTGGCCAGCGACCGGGTGAGGCCGAGCACCGCCGCCTTCGAGCTCGTGTAGTGGGTGAGGGCGGCCGAGCCCCACGCGCCGGTGGACGACTGGTTCACGATCGAGCCACCACCGGCTCGTCGCATGGCCGGCACCACGGCGCGGGCGCACAGGAACGGGCCCTTCACGTTCACCGCCATCACGCGGTCCCACTCGTCGACGGGCAGGTCCATCGGGCCCCGCAGCTGCAGCCCGGCGTAGAGGGCGGCGTTGTTCACCAGGCCGTCGATGCGGCCGAAGCGCTGCTCCACGGTGTCTGCCATGGCCAGGGTGGAGGCCTCGTCGGACACGTCCACCCGCACCGCCATGGCCTGGTGCCCGGCGGCGGTGAGCTCGTCGGTCAGCGAGGTGACGGCGTCCTCGTTCACGTCGGCGACGGCGACCGCCGCGCCGGCCCGGGCGATGGCCTCGGCGTACGAGCGCCCGATCCCCTGCCCGGCCCCCGTGACGATGACGACCTTGTCCTCGAGCTCCACGCGCGCTCCTTCTTCGGCGATGCGGAACCCTATCCTATTACCTGGTAAACCAGGTGTGGCCAGCGCCGCCCAGCACGGCCGTGGAACGAGCGCCGAACTGACAGTGCAGCGTGCACAGAAGTGTGTGCGTCTGACTGGCAGTTCGATCGGTGGAGGGGACATCGTGATGGACGAAGTCGAGGCAGGCGCACTCCGCAGCTCGGCGCGGGCCGCGCTGGCGAGCGCCTCGCCGGTGCTGCCGCTCGCGGCCGTCGATCCCCGAGCGGTGGATGGCCTCGCCACCGAACTGGGGTGGACCGATCTCGGGGGCGACCTGCGGGCGCTGGTCATCGTGGCCGAGGAGCTGGGCCGAGCCGGCTCGGACTGGCCCGTCCACGAGACGTTCGCCGACGGCGACGACGTTCTCCACGCGCTGGCGCTGGTGGCCCGAGCCATCGGGGCGGCGCGGGCCGGCCACGAGTTGGCCGTGCAGCACGCCATCGACCGGGTGCAGTTCGGCCAGCCCATCGGCGCCTTCCAGGCCGTGAGCCACCGCCTGGCCGACGCCGCCGTCGAGCTGGCCGGTTGGGACGCCGTCGTCGGGTCGATCGATGCCGGCGACCCCGTGGCGCTGCTCGCCGCCGTCGTGCACGGCCGCGCCGCTGCGCTGCGGGCCCTCGGCGCCGCGCAACGCACGCTCGGCGCCATGGGCTACTTCGACGAGCACGCCCTGCCGTGGCTGTTCCGACGGG